>CAYSHR010000118.1:0-8882 GCA_964430795.1 uncultured bacterium | reverse complement strand
GAAGAAACTAACCCTGTTCTCCTCTGTGGAAGATCTCATCTTATTGAATAAAAGGCCGGTGGGCTCTTTTAAAGCAAAATCCGGCATAATTCACGAGGGATATCAAATCAAATTAAATATTAATTTAATAGAACATGTAGACAATCGAATTCTTCTTGCTCTGATTGTGGCAAATACTGGAATCTACTACAGGGTTTTTACATAAAAAAGGTCGCCTGCCGGTTTTTTTTATCTCTTTTCCATATTTTTCTGTTTTATGGATAGAACGAACTTTCCCTTGACTGCCCTACTTGCAAAGATAACATTAACATCTGTGGAAAATATTCTATGCAAGACTACCGGAGGCGCCAATGAATATCCCAAAGTTTATGGCTTTAACTTTGGTTATGGCTATTATCTGTTTCACCTGTTCTTCCGCTTATAGCGTCACTTCCATCGATTATACCGATCACACCGAGGTTTACAGTTGTGACAAGTATTGTCAAAAGGGCGACATCTACACCATGCGCTTTACTCCACAGTCAGACGCGAAAATTATAAAAGTGCAGTTTCAATCCGAAGGTGAAGGAACCGTCGAGATTCATCTATGGCCCGATTCCGGCGGCCTGCCCAATATGGAATGGGACCTGATAACCCCCGTTGAAGTAAACACCGAGGAAACCCGGAAATATTACATGGCGGAGATTGAGGATGAAAACCTCCACATTGACCGGCTCCTTGAGTTTCACGTGGGTCTTGTGAGAATGACAAAGGAGGGCGCGAAGCTCTGCATGGACGCCACCAAGGATTACGCTTTTCGCGCGAAATATAGAAAAGACGGTGAGTGGATTGAAAATGAACGTGACTGGTTTGTCCGGGTCTATGTTGAATATGAAAATGAGCCCACCGAATTTTATTTTTCAGACGTAACTCAGAGTGCGGGCCTTGATTCCCTGGGTGGCAGAATGGCCTGGGGCGATTATGACAATGACGGCGACCAGGACCTGCTTATGTCCGGCAGCATTCTTTATAAAAACAATGGTGATGGTACTTTTTCCGATGTTTCCGACGCCGCCGGTGTATCCGGCCTGGGGTCCAATGGCGGCCTCTGGGCTGATTTTAACAACGATGGCGCCTTGGATTTTTTCGCCATGGTAAACAGCCTCACTGAAAATGACAAATTCATGCAAAGCAATGGGGACGGAACCTTTACTGATATTACCGCTACTGCCCTTCTCCCTGGAGATTTTGATTACTGGCCGACAGAAGGCGCGGCCTGGGGCGATTATGACAAAGACGGATACATCGATCTCTACCTTGCCAATTACGAAATGCCCGGCGAGGAACTGGCTAATGGGACTCCGGACAAACTCTACCATAACAATGGAGACGGGACTTTTACCGATGTGGCCGAGTCTCTTGATATTGATCCGGGTGATACTACAGAGGATAGAAGGTGTGGTCGAGGGGTGAACTGGGGCGATTTTAACGACGACGGCTGGCCGGACATTTACGTAAGCAATTACCGCCTTGATCCAAATTTTCTCTATATGAATAACGGTGATGGGACATTCACTGAAGTCGCCGAGGAAAAGGGCGTGAAGGGGTATCAATCTCAGGGCGCGTGGGGACATACAATCGGGTCAGCATGGGGCGACTTTAATAACGATGGCTATCTCGATCTCTTTAACGCGAACCTCGCTCATCCGAGATTTGCCGCTTTTTCGGATCAGAGCCTGCTTTTTATAAATAACGGCCCCCCCGATTATGACTTTACCGATTATACGGAAACGGCCCAGGTTATTTTTATCGAGACAAACTCCGAACCCTGCCTTGGAGACTGGAATAACGATGGCTGGCTCGACGTTCTTGTCACCAATGTATATGAGAATTTCTGGCAGCAGTTGTATAGAAATGACGGTGACGCGACTTTGACTGATGTCACCTATTTTTCCGGCTTGAATATCGAAAACGGATGGGGCGGGACTTTTGTTGATTATAACCAGGATGGCTATCCGGACGTGGTCTCAAACAAGGGATTGTGGAAAAACAACGGCAATGACAACCAATGGATAAAGGTCAACCTGGAATGCAACACCGGGGACCCATTTTGCATTGGCGCGCGAGTGGAATTGCAGCTTGTATCCGATGGCCCCGTTCAGGCAAAAGAAGTTGCTTCAGGCAAAGGGACAACAAACAGCCCGCCCTTTATTCTTCACTTTGGACTCAATCAATGCCAGTCGGCGTGGCGAATTACCGCGAAATTTTTAAACGGCAAAGTGGTTACTTTATACGAGAAAGCTTCAGGGCAGACTGTAACTATCAATGAAGACGATGTTTCCGACACTGAACCTGTGGCGACTTTTACCAAGGCAAGCTGCGCGGATGTTGACTACAGCGGACCTCAGTGGCCTGATCCTGCTGCTGATGACGATGACGATGATGACGATGATGATAATGACTCGTCCGATGACGATGATAGCGGTTCTGATGATGATGATGATGACGACCAGGGATGCGGTTGTTAATTTGGAAATAACGTAAAATCGAGGATTTGAGCGGAGGCGTACTCATGTACTTCGCACAATCAAATCCGAAGATTGACGCTGAGATTGGGAAAAAGGGCCGTTCCTGGACAGAAACTAGGTAGAACTCCTCAAGTATTCTTCTTATTCTGCCGATTCAATTTCTATAGAATTAATAAGCTAAGAGGAAATAATTTTTTCATAATGAGAAATAAAGCCGGCTTTTCATCTGAAGCTAAATATCTGCTTGGGGGAGTTCTCTTTGGTTTGTGCTTCCCTCTCTTTAGTACGATATTTGAAGTCTATTCTAATGGAATGAGCTTTACCGTTGAATCCATTATTCAAATACAACAAAAACCGTTACTTTGGGTTATTGATTCAGCGCCGTTTTTTCTTGGTCTCTTCGCCTTTTTAATCGGCAAACGCCAGGCCGCTCTTCTTCAATTATCAAACGAACTTGAATTGATGGTTCAGGATCGCGTAAAAAATTTGCGGGAGGAGACACAGAAGCATCAAAGAACCTCAATGGAACTCTCCAGGCAGAAGAAATTGTTGAGTACGATTTTTGAAGCTACGCCTGAAATACTAATCTTGAAGGACAAAAAGTTGGCGTACAAGGCTGTCAATCCCGCTTTTTGTGAGTTTTTGGGCAAGACGGAAGAGGAGATTATCGGCAGAACGGATTTCGATCTGTTTCCCTCAGCCCAGGCAAAAGTCCACAAAAAAAGCGATTTAGAGGTAATGAATACCGGCGAACCGGAAAGAAAAGATTGGGAAGTAACCGGAGTAGAGGGTTTAACCTGGCTTCACATAGTCAAAACAGTTGTTCTGGACCATTCGAAACAACTCGTTGGACTTTTGTATTCAGTGAGTGACATAAGCGAGCACAAACATGCCCAAGAGAAGCTCGAGGCTACACTTGCGCAAGTCGAATCAATAAACGGACACCTGGAACACCAGACCATTATAGCCAATGAGATGGCGGTCAAGGCTGAAGAAGCCTGTACGGCCAAAAGCGAGTTTCTTGCCAACATGAGCCATGAGATCAGAACACCGATGAATGGCGTGATCGGCATGACCGGTCTTTTATTGGATACCGATCTTACAGACGAGCAACATGAATACGCCAAGACAATCGGAAGCAGCGGCGATGCTCTTCTGACAATTATCAATGATATTCTCGATTTTTCCAAAATCGAAGCAGGCAAAATGGACCTCGAAATTCTCGATTTTGATTTACGCGCGACTCTTGAGGACACAAGTGAACTTTTAGCCGTCAAAGCTCAGGAAAAAGAGCTGGAATTTATCGATGATTTCGACCCGGATGTGCCCTCTCTGCTTCAAGGAGACCCTGGCCGTTTGCGCCAGATTATTTCCAACCTTGCCGGCAACGCCATCAAATTCACCAGTGAAGGCGAGGTTTCGGTTAGTGTCGTACTTCAAAAGGAAGACGAAGAAAAGGCAACTTTACGCTTTTCCATCAAAGACACAGGCATCGGAATTCCCAAAGAGAGACAGGAAGCCCTTTTTCAGCCATTCACACAAGCCGACGGATCCACTACGCGCAAATTTGGCGGCACCGGTCTGGGGTTGACGATTTCAAAACAGTTGGTTGAAAAGATGGGTGGCCGAATAGGCATCAACAGCCAAGAGGGTAAAGGCGCCGAGTTCTGGTTCACGGCGGCTTTTAAAAAACAGACCGGCGTGACTCAGCACTCTTTTGAAATTTCCCAGGACATCCGCGACAAACGCATCCTGATTGTGGATGACAACGATACCAACCGCCGTGTTCTTGAGCGAACCCTCGAATCATGGGGATGCCGCCATGACCAGGCTGCCGGAGGCCACGCCGCGTTGCTGAAGCTTCAATTGGGCGCCGCGGAAAAAGACCCCTTTGAAATTGCTATTATTGACATGCTGATGCCGGGCATGGACGGTGAAACTCTGGGAATGGAAATCAAAGATGATCCGGACCTCTACGGCGCACCCCTTCTGGTAATGCTTACATCCGCCGGGCAGCGCGGTGATGGCGCCCGATTGAAACAGATCGGTTTTTCCACATATCTGACCAAACCGATAAAGCAGTCACAATTGTTTGACGCGCTGATGATGGCCCTGAACAAGAAATATAGTAAAAGAATATCCACCCGAGAATCTCTTGTCACCCGCCACAGAATAACCGAGGACCGCAAGAGCAAAGTGCGGATATTGCTGGCCGAGGATAATATCACCAACCAGATGGTCGCCATCGCCATTTTGAAAAAGCTGGGGTACTATGCCGACGCCGTTGCAAATGGTCTTGAGGCGGTTAATGCCCTTGAAACAATTCCATACGACATGATTCTCATGGATTGCCAGATGCCTGAGATGGATGGATATGAGGCTACCGCTATGATTCGCAGCAAATTCTCCGCCGTGAAAAACCACGATATTTCAATCATTGCCATGACCGCCAACGCGCTAAAAGGGGATCGGGAAAAATGCCTGGAAGCCGGCATGGATGATTATGTGACCAAGCCGGTCAAGCCTGAGGAATTGCTTGAAGCCATTGAAAAAGTTGTCTTGGCCCAATCAAAGCAGACAAGTGAAATTTCAGTGGAGCAGCCCTCTGAAGAGGAGGATGGCAACAGCATTTCAAAAAGTAAATCGACTTCATCCGCCCAACATTCACAACGCCGGAAAATTTCGGAAGAAGCCGCTAAACCCGCTGACAAGAGTATTTTCGACAAAGAAGCGCTCCTTGGCAAACTGATGAACGATGAGGAACTTGTGAAAACCATCATTGATTCTTTTCTTAAAGACATACCAAATCAGATTGAGATCCTCAAAGACGCACTGAAAAAAGAAGATACTGATACTGTAAAGCGGCAGGCTCACACAATAAAGGGCGCTGCTGGAAACGCGGACTGCGGCGCCCTTCACAACATGGCTTTCAAAATGGAAAAAGCCATAGATGCCAGTAATCTGAGGGATGTAAAGACATACCTTCCGGAGTTGGAAGAAGAGTTTGGGCTTTTAAAAAGAGAGATGGAGCGGGTGATGTAAATTGAGCCCACTGATGATGACAACCCAACCCTCCCGGACCTGGAATCCAACCGCCTTTCTCTATGGAAAAAATGCAAAAAGCATAGGACCACTTTGGGGTGACTTTCCAATTGATAAAGAAGATTTTTTATTCAGGAAAGGTAAGCTGTCCACCTATTGAGCCGGCCAATGCCACCAGGCCGACTAGCACAATCATTACAACCGCGTAAATTATCGTCGGCAGACCCCCTGCTGATAAAATATCCAGTGATGAGAATCGCCAAAATGTAAGGGCGGCGGTCAATATCCAGATCATGGGTCCGGCGATCATTTTTATTAAAAGATTCCCTTTGGTTTTGCATCCATAGAAAAGCCACCAGGATTGAAAGCCGGTGATAATGGCGGCGGGGGTTGTAAGGGTGGCTGACACCATCAGATAAAAAGCTACGATTTCCAGGTCGGCTTTTTTGGTTATAAAAAATAAAAGCATAAAAGTAAAAGCGGCAAAAATAAAGGCTATGGGAAAGTGTACAGTCAAAGGATGGGGGTGCCTTTTCAAAAATGGAAACTTTTCAAAAACAATATTCAACGGCCGGGGGATTTTAACGTCGCCTTCGGATTGATCCATATAAGTTTGAGTGTACCGGCAAAGAACCGGGAAGTTTTTAAAAACCTCCATGCCGTGGGGCGCGGCTTTCATATCCCTGGTAAGGTCCCGCCCGGCTTTATGCCGTGCCATATGGACTCCGTCTTTCCATTTTTCTGACTCGGTAAGATCATAAACCTTGTCATGGACAGCTACGTGAGTCGGGTTGCCCTTTTGTCCGTCACTCAGGGCGAGTTTTTCCTGGTCAATGGTTTTCATTGCCTGATAATGCCACGATAAATAAATCCTTCAACAAAAAAAGGGCCAGGGAGAATTCCCAAGCCCTTTTTGATTATTTTATACCGCCCCTAGAAAAGCCCTTTGACTTTTCCGGATTCCACATCGACATCAACGCGACGGTAAGCCGGGTTGGAGCCGGTGCCCGGCATTAGTGAAATGTTGCCGGCCACCGGAACGACAAATCCCGCGCCCTTGTAAGTGAGGATATCACGAATAAACAGGCGCCAGTCCTTTGGAACGCCTTTAAGGGCCGGGTTGTCCGAAAGTGAAAGGTGAGTTTTAACCATGCATGTACCCAACTTGGCCAGTTCAGGATCCGCTTCCATCTTTTTGGCCTTGGCAAGGGCATCATCGGAATAGTCAGCACCTTCCGCGCCGTAAACTTCCCTGGCGATAAGATCGATGCGGTCTCTTAAAGGAAGGTCGAGGTCATAGAGGAGTTTAAAGTCGTTCTCTTCCTTGACCGCGTCCTGAACCACGTCGGCGAATTCGAGAGCGCCATCTCCACCCTTTTCCCAGTGGCGGGAGACCGCGACCCGCGCGCCTGCGGCCTCGGCAATTTCGCGAACCTTTGCGATTTCATTGTCCGTGTCAGTGTAGAAAGCGTTAACGCAGACAACAGGATTGATGCCGGCTTTTTTGACGTTCTCCAGGTGGTGCACCATGTTTGCGCAGCCCTTTTCGACCCATTCCACGTTCTCGCCGGAATACTCGTCGGGCATAGGTTTTCCCGGCACCGGAATTGGAGCGCCGCCGTGACACTTGAGGGCGCGAATTGTGGCGACCAGAACAGCGGCGTTGGGCTTTAAGCCGGAGAAGCGGCATTTGAGGTTCCAGAATTTCTCAAAGCCGATGTCAGCGCCGAATCCTGATTCGGTGATGTGAATGTCGCTGAGTTTAAGAGCGACTCTATCGGCGATAATTGAGGACTGGCCAATAGCGATGTTGGCGAATGGGCCGGCGTGAACCAATACCGGCTGCCCTTCAAGGGACTGCATCAGATTGGGGTTGAGAGCCTCGACCATCCATGCGGTCATGGCGCCGTCAACTTCCAGGTCGGCGGTGGTTACAGGGTTGCCTCTTTTGTCATAAGCCACAACAATTTTGCCGATTCTCTCACGCATATCCTTAAGATCGTTGGCAACAGCCAGGATAGCCATGATTTCAGAGGAGACGGCGATGCCGAATTTTGATTGCATCATATAGCCGTCAAGTTTTCCGCCGATTCCGATGTTGATGTTGCGAAGAGCCTGGGCGCAAAAATCGATGATCCATCCGAACTCGACTTTTGTGGGATCAATATCAAGTCTTTTGAGTTTGAGTTTATTCAGCCAGGCGTCGGAGTAGTTGCGCTCGTGCTGCATACGCGCGGTAAGGGCAACCATGCCCAGGTTGTGGCTGTTCATAATGGCGTTGATGTCGCCGGTCAAGCCAAGGGAGAATGGCGTCAATGGAATACACTGGGCCAGGCCGCCGCCCGCGGCGGAACCTTTGATGTTAAAAGTAGGGCCGCCTGAAGGCTGACGAATAGCCGCTGTGACATTGGCGCCCCGTTTTCCAAGACCTTCAACAAGACCCATGGTGGTGGTGGATTTGCCTTCACCAAGGGGAGTGGGGGTGATGGCGGTGACATCCACGTATTTTCCATCCGGCCTGTCCTTGAGACGATCCAGAACCTTCTTGAAATCAATCTTCGCGACATAGTGACCGTGGGGGAGCAGTTCTTCTTCTTTTAGTCCAAGTTCTTCCGCGAGTTGGACCACCGGTTTCATCCGGGTTTCCGCTTCCTCCGCGATTTCCCAATCTAGGTGTTTGGTGGGATCAAGAGCCATTTAGACCTCCTTCAGTTTGACTGATTCCCTTAGTAAAATAAGGGATGTTGTGTAAAAAAACGGGGGTGTAACCCAACCTTGTTTTCCAAATCGACCCATAGCGCCGATATTATTCCCAAAAGGGCGTTGAAAAAGTCCATCCAGGGCTTTTGCAAATGAAATCGGGCAGTTAAAATAGCATAAGTTAATCTTTGCCACAAGAATATTTTTTTGAAAAAACGTAACCGTTAAGTCACAGGAAGAACATGGTTAGAGATCGAGGGATATGACCGCGTTTTTTTTAATTGTTGTCACTCTGAACGTATAGAAGAATCTGTGCTGAGCAAACAAGAGATTCTTCGCCAAAGGCTCAGAACGACAATTTTGGAGGATAATCGATAATCGGGGGGACACCATGGAATGGCACTAAGTTAAGCTCCGGTAACATTCATTAATTGTTATTCGTGGGCAATCAAATGGCTTGATCTACCTCACTCGTTGTCAATGACCGACACCGCCGGTAGGGGCAGGCCTCTGTGCCTGCCCTTTAAGTCAGGAGAACGGTATGTTGTTCTATGAACGGAAAAAACGCAACCGCCGCTGGTAGGGGCAGGCCTCTGTGCCTGCCCTTTAAGTCAGGAGAACGGTATGTTGTTC
>CAYSHR010000117.1:0-8886 GCA_964430795.1 uncultured bacterium | reverse complement strand
TTCTTCGTCGTCATCTTCTTCATCATCGTCGTCATCTTCATCGTCGTCATCGTCTCCCAATGTTTTAACCAGACGGAAACCCAGGTTTGCAAAGTGGCTTCCGGGAAGATTTCTAGCTCTTCGAGCATGGCGGCACATGTTGGTTTCACTATTTTCCCCACCCCCTCTGAAAATTTTTTTCAGCCCCATACTAGGCCCTTCAGGATCTATGGAAGGTGAGTAAGAGTAATAGGTCTCATCGTAGAAATCCCAAACCCACTCGAACACATTGCCCGCCACATCGTAGATTTGAAGAGCGTTTGGAGCTTTCTGTTTCACCTGATCAGTAGTATAATCTGAATTTCCGCAATACCAGCCTATGCTATCAAGGTTGGCGTCCAGTGGATCACATCCGTCATTTATTAAACCACCGCTGTAAAAGGCGGTTTGGGTCCCCGCTCTTGCCGCCCGCTCCCATTCAGCTTCTGTTGGAAGCCTGAACCCTTGGCAATCATATACGGAGTTGACGCCATTTAACGTAATGGAAGCTGATTCAATTCCTCCCCGGGCGCCGCAATAGGTAAGAGTATCCCCGGGCTGTCCGTCTTCACACATTATTCCTGAAATTATATAACAAGGGCTGATAGCCGCATATTCAGAAAGGCGTATGCTGGCGGCGATGGCGTCATACCAACTCACTCTCTCAACAGGGCAGTTGCCGCCACAGCCGACAAACTGACTTGGGTTATATTCCATAAGGGTCTCAAACTGGCTCTGGGTAAGCTCTGTGTCCATAATCGCGAAATCTCGGGTCAGGGTAATGGTGTGAATAAGTTCACCATCCTCTCGCCCGGTTTCGCCAATTGGGCTGCCCATATCAAAAACTCCCGAGGAAACAACGCTAAAATTGATGGATTTTGGCAAGTCTTTTGAAGCAATATCAGCCCCCATGAAAAAAAGGGCAACCATAGCCATCAAAAAAACAGAGATACAAATCCTATAGACTATGCTGCTTTTTCTCATTCCCACTTCCTAATAAAATTGCCGGATAATAACTAGTTTCCGTCCAGGAACGACCCTTTTGCACGATCTCGGCGTCAATCTTCGGATTTGATTGTTCGACGTACAAAAGTACGGCTCCGCAAAAATCCTTGATTTCCTTGACCTTGAAAAAATTACTCATTCCCGGCTAAGAAACCAGAATCAGCCCTGTCCGGGTTTTAGGACAGGAACTAACTAATGACATTTTAATTATACACTAAAATGGCAACAAGGCAATCAGTGGGATATTATTAAACTTCCTTTGATTTTTCACTACTCTTGGTTTCGGCTCGATTGATATGACCGCGCAATTTTTTTCCATGGAAGGCGCCCCCTTGTCATTGACAGGTTTCATGGAATTTTCATCATTTTTCAAGAACAGAAAACAGGGTGAAAAATTATCTGAAATTATAATAAGGGAATATTATTTTGCCATAGACCAGCGTAGGTTTTTTCTGTATAAATACACATCGGTTCAATATGCAACGGTCTGTAAAATCGACTTATAAAAAATTGTCTGTTTTTTGAGGAGAGTCATGGCTTTTCGTATCGAGATAAAAATCAAGGATGAGATGAGCGACGCCCTTGGCGCCAGGGTCGCCTCGCGAATCAGAGATGATCTTGATCTTGTTGTAGAGTATGTTCGAACGGTTTCAGTCTATACTGTTGACGCGGATGTCTCTCTTGACGATGTGAAAAAGCTCGCCCAGGGGCCATATTGCGATCCGGTAATTCAAACTCCTTATGTGGAAAATTCAGCGGGAATGGACATGGATTTTGACTGGCTGATTGAAGTCGGTTTTCGCCCTGGGGTTACTGACAACGCCGGGCGCACGGCAAAAGAAGCCGCCCAGGTTCGCCTTGGTAAAAAATTCCCTCCGGGCCAGGGCGTTTATACTTCCACCCAATATTTGATTAAAGGCGATCTTAACCTTGAGCAGGTGGAAAATATCGCGAAAGGCGCCCTGGCCAATGAGCTTATTCAAAGATGGTCCATTTTTAATAAGGAGAGCTTTTACAAAAATAGAGGGGTCGAGGCTTATGTGCCAAAAGTAACCGGCGTGGACAAACCAACAGTGACGTCATACGATCTCGATGTTTCCGATGAAGAGCTTATTAAACTGAGCAAAGCCAATACCTGGGCTCTTTCCTTAAATGAGCTTCTGGTGATAAGAGATTATTTCAACCGTGACTCAATAAAAACCAAAAGGACCTCTTTGGGGCTCACCGCGAATCCAACTGATGTTGAAATCGAGACCCTTGCCCAGACCTGGTCGGAGCACTGCAAGCACAAAATATTCAACTCGAAAATCAGTTACACCGAAAATGGCGAAACCGAAATTATTGATTCCATTTTTAAAACCTATGTTGTAGGCGCCACGGAAAAGATCAGAATAAATAAAGGGGACAAGGATTTCTGCTTATCGGTTTTTGTGGATAACGCCGGTGTGATCAGGTTCAACGATAAGTGGTCCCTAGTGATGAAATGCGAAACCCACAACAGTCCCTCGGCTCTTGATCCTTATGGCGGCGCGCTAACGGGCATCGTGGGTGTAAACAGAGACCCCTTTGGCACGGGCAAAGGCGCGAAGCTCATCTTTAACGTGGACACGTTCTGTTTCGCGCCTCCGAATTGGAGTAAGCCCCTTCCCCCAAGGCTTCTTCATCCGAAAAGGGTTTTTGAGGGAGTCAGAGAGGGGGTCGAGCATGGCGGGAACAAGAGCGGTATTCCCACCATTGACGGTGGCCTGGTTTTTGATGACAGATACGCGGGCAAGCCCCTTGTTTATTGCGGCACTGGGGGAATAATGCCGGCTGAAATCTGCGGCGAGCCTAGTGAGGAAAAAGGAGCGCGCCCTGGCGATCTAGCCATTATGTGTGGAGGGCGTATAGGAAAGGACGGCATCCATGGCGCGACTTTCAGCTCGGAGCAGCTTCATAAGGGCAGCCCGGCGACAGCGGTGCAGATCGGCGACCCCATTACTCAAAAACGCATGACCGACTTCCTCCTTATCGCCAGAGACAAATGTCTCTATTCAGGCATTACCGACAACGGCGCCGGAGGGCTTTCGTCAAGCATTGGCGAAACCGCTGAAAACTCCGGCGGGTGCGTTGTCAATCTGGATAAGGCGCCTGTAAAATATCCGGGACTTGACCCATGGGAGATTTTACTTTCCGAAGCCCAGGAGAGAATGACCCTCTCGGTGCCTTTGGAGACCCTTGACGAATTTATGAGCCTGGCGAAAAAGATGAATGTTGAAGCCAGCATTCTCGGGGAATACACCGACTCAGGTGATTTTCATATCAAGTACGACGGCAAAACCGTTGCCTGTCTGGACATGGAATTCCTTCATAACGGCAATCCTCAACTGGAGCTGAGCGCCGCCTGGGAAAAAAAGAAATTCAAGGAACCCGATACGCCCGATAACGAGACGCTTAATGACCCTCTTAAATCCATGCTGGCAAGATTAAATGTCTGCTCAAAGGAATATGTGATCAGGCAATATGATCATGAAGTCCAGGCCGGTTCAGTAGTAAAGCCCCTGGTTGGCAAAGAAAGCGACGGCCCATCTGACGCCGCGGTCTGGCGTCCTTTGCTTGACAGCATGGAAGCTGTGGTGGTGAGCAATGGCATATGCCCCAAGTATTCCGACATTGACACTTATCATATGATGGCCGGCGCCATTGATGAAGCTGTAAGAAACGCTGTGGCAGTGGGCGGCGATGTTGATTATATGGCCGGCCTGGATAACTTCTGCTGGTGTGATCCGGTTAAAAGTGATGACACGCCGGATGGAGAATATAAGCTCGCCCAACTTGTAAGAGCATGCAGAGCCCTCTATGACGTAACCACCACTTACGGCGTTCCCTGCATCTCGGGCAAGGATTCCATGAAAAATGATTACAAAATCGGCGACCATAAAATCAGCATTCCACCCACTGTTTTATTCACCGTGATCGGCAAAATGGAAGACGCGACAAAAGCCGTCACCATGGATTTCAAATCCGCGGGCGACAAAGTATATGCTCTTGGTATTACATACGATGAGATGGGCGGCTCTGAATATTTTTCCCATTTTAACAAAGTGGGAAACTAGGCGCCAAAGGTAAGGCCAAAAACCAATCTCACCCTTTATCGAAAACTCCGTGACGCCATAAAAAATAATCTTGTCAAAAGCTGCCACGACTGTTCTGACGGTGGTATCGGGGTGGCCATTGCCGAAAGCGCCTTTTCCGGCGGCCTGGGAGTTTTTGTGGATGGGAAAAAGATACCGTCCAAAGGCATAACCAGAAACGATCACCTGCTGTTTTCTGAAAGCCATGGGCGATTCGTTGTGTCGGTAAAGCCGGAGAAGGCTAAAGAGTTTGAAGACGCCTTAAAGGGCGTGGAGATGGCTCTAATCGGCCAGGTAACAGAAGATAATAATGTTTGTGTCAAAGGGCTTGATGACCGGGAAATAATAAACAGCAACATTGACAACCTTAAAAAATCATGGAAAGCAACCCTTGATTTTTAATTTTGACAATTATCAAAGGAAAAATGATGGCCCCTGTTAAAGCCATAATCTTAAGCGGCAATGGAACAAACTGCGAAATGGAAATGGCTTACGCCTGTAAGCTTGGAGGTTTCGACAAGGTGACTATCGCTCCTGTTTTTGACCTTCTTGCCGGGGATGTCAAGCTCGATGATTACCACTTCCTGAACCTGGCCGGGGGTTTTTTAGATGGCGACGACCTTGGGAGCGCCAAAGCCGCGGCCAATGTTTACAAGCACGCCAGAATCGGCGGCCAGGGAGAACCAATCGCCGAGGCTATCGCCCGGTTTATTGACCAGGGCAAATGCATTCTCGGGATTTGCAATGGTTTTCAACTCCTGGTGAAGCTTGGGCTGCTGCCGGCATTTGCCAATAATTATTTTAACCAGAAGGTGACTCTTACATTTAACGATTCGGGTCGTTTTGAAGACAGGTGGGCATACCTCCAGACCGAAAAAAACTCCCCATGCGTTTTTACAAAAGGGCTGGAGACCATCTATCTTCCTGTGCGCCACGGCGAAGGTAAATTCGTAACCGATTCCAAGGAATCCCTTGATATCCTAGAATCTCAAAAGCAGATTGTTTTCAGATATGCCAATCCTGAAGGAATTCCAACTCAGGAATATCCCGCGAATCCAAACGGCAGTCAAAACGCCATCGCGGGAATATGCGACAAGTCCGGGAGAGTCTTTGGATTGATGCCCCACCCTGAGGCTTTTTTGCACTACACAAACCACCCAAGATGGACAAGGGAAAAGTTGCCTGAAGAAGGCGCCGGTTTGGCCATTTTTAAAAACGTCGCCAATTATCTGAGAGACTCTTTGTAAGAGCGGATCCCAGTGACCCACGCAATCTTGTAAGGGCGGCGCCCCATCCTGACCGTTACGGGGTTTGGGGCGGTGCGCCATCCCGGTAATCAGGGAATATCCCAGACCAGTTCTGCCTTTCCAAAAACACCAGCGGCCAGAAAAGTCACCCTTCCTTTTTCAAGTTCAAGGGGCTGTCCCTGGTCGGTTTTTCTGGGAAACACGACTCGGTAACAGTATGAAAACCTGTCCCAATGGGGATAATACCTGGTAGTGGCTCTGCTGATCTTTCTGATTCTATCCACTTTAAGTGGGGCAACCTTGTTGCCCTTTTCGTCAATCAACCAAAGCTTGAAGGACGCGTCATGAGATTCGAGGCGGTTCCATTTATGTTCCGGAGTATAAAGAGTGACGAAAAATACCGCTTTATCCTCAAGCTCTCTTTCTTATAAGGCGGTCCGCCATTTCACCGGGGATGGCCTCGGCCCTTATTTTTTCAGCTAAATAGACTTTGCGAAAAGCCTTTGATTCATATGTGGCGGAGATAACCATCACCGTATCGAGGATTTTGTCGTATTGCTTTTTTGTCCTGGTCCATTGCTTTACAACTCTGGAGTAACTTGAGTAGCTGTTTTTGTAGGCAACCTTTGGATTGACCTTTGTGCCGCACGAGAATGAGAAAACAAGAACAGATGAGATGACAAGGGCAAGATACAGGCGAAAAGGTTTCATATATTCTCTCCAAAAAATGAACGCATACATATTACCTCATTTTTCATTTCAGTCAAAGGGCGAGAATTGCCGGAGAGAAATAAAAAAAGCGCCCTATTCGCGCCTTTTACTTTTACATGACGTGCTTTTGATTTTGGGGGGATGGATTCGGTTTGGTATACATTAAAGTATCCCAAACCGAATCCCTCGATAAAACCGGTATGCCGTTGTAAGGTTTCCAGTTAAATCTCCTGTCATCCCGAAAGAAACTTCCCCCAGTCTTTCGGGAATCAAGGAGATATAACAAGTTTACCCATATTCTTCCCGCTACTTCATTTTTTTAATATCAAAGTTATCAAATATTATTCCGCGCCCTCTTCTGTCGTATCATCATCGTCGCCGGAATCTTCAAATCCACCGTCGTCTCCACATGAATCGGCGGAGTTTACCCCATCAAACCACATATCAACCGAGACCATGGCTGTGATAGTGCTGTATGTGGCTGTGATTACGGCGACGCCCTGTATATCTCCCCCTGAAAGAATTGTGATGGCAACGCCATTGGCTTCAGTAGTAAGAACATTATCGGCCAAAGAGCCTTTTGTCGCGGTGAGATATACTTTCGCGCCCTCTATGGGATCGGATTGATAGGTGCGCAGAATGGTTTTAATAATCACCTGTCCGCAGTCGCCGATGTTTAAATTATCCGGTGTAGCTTCCAGTGTAAGGGTTTCGCCGTTTTCGTTGGCCACGGTCTGGCTTGTGGTTGTTTCATAAACCGGACCGCATGATAGTTGGCAAAAAAGGAAAGCCAGGATAATAATGGCAAAAGCTGCTGTTTTTCTCATTTCCATCTCCGTTGATCTATAAGTACATCAAGGTATAGCAAGGGACATGCCAAATACATCATGTTGGTAATTTTCCATGATAACGGATAGTTATACAAGGGCAGCACAAAAGTAACAAAGGGTTTTATTGCAAAAAATGCCTGGTGAGAAGAAAAAGGAGGGAAAAAAATTCCCTATAACTCATCTAAACAGATGAAGCGGGTGGATTTGTCAGACTATTTTGGTTTTCCCAGGTTCAATTTATCCCGCCATTTGGCGATGGATTCCCGCACCTCTTTGTCATCCTTATGATCGTTTATCAATTTCATGCAGCTTTCAAAATCGAGACCCTCTTTCTCGCACGCGGAAGAAAGGGCATCTTTCATTGAACTTAAAAAGCCTCTGATATCCTTTGAACGGGAAGCCTCCTGAAGACGCTCTTTGAATTTATCCGACTTAAAAATGTCAGCCACTTCCGGCATTATCCTTAATATTTTCTCTTTTGCTTCTTTTGGAGGTATCTTCGACTTGGCCGTATCGGCCTTTGTAGCGGGAGCCGGTGTTTTTACCTTCGGGGTGGTTTTGGAAAAGGAGGCTCCTTTAGAAAATTTCGATTTAGGCGGTTTACTTGCCGGCTTTTGCTTTTCACATCCGGAACAACTGAAAAAGGAAAAGAGGGATATGAAAAGAAAAGCCATTAACATCATCTTGATTATTTTCATTTTTTCTCCTATATCGTGACATTCTTAAAAAAGATTCTTAATTCAATCTGGTACAAAAACCATAAAAAGCTGTTTTCAGCAAGCACTTTTTAGTTTATACCCTCGCAATTATGTTATATTATTCCATTAAGCGGAATGCTGAACAAGGAGGGACAGAGAAAATATTCTGTAACAATTTTCCGGGAAATATTAATTATTTTTTATGACTGACATCACTAATATCAATAAACTGATCGTTGTACCCGCATACAATGAAAGCCAGAACATCAAAAAGGTAATTGAGGATTTGCTCAATGTGGCGAGTCCCGACCAGATTCTGATTATCAATGACGGAAGCAGGGACAACACCCTTGAGGTAATCAATTCCTTTGAAGTCAATTTCATTGATTTTCCAATCAATCTTGGCGTCTCTGAAGTATTGTCAAAGGGGTTCCGGTTCGCCAGGCAAACCAAAAGCCCGGTAGTTGTCCAATTTGACGGTGACGGGCAACATCTGGCTTTGGAGATTGAAAAAATATTGGCCCCGGTTCTTAATGGTGAATGTGATATCGCCATTGGTGTAAGAGGCGCCGAATTCTGGAATTCATCCTCATTACCAAGGAAAATAGGCGGGAAAATAATATCCCGGTTTCTTAAGGTCTTCACTGGAAAAGACTTTTCAGATCCAACGTCAGGGTTCAGGGCCTATTCAACCAGGGCCATTGAAAATTTTTCTGAAAACTTTCCTGATGAGTACCCTGAAGTTGAGTCCATTGTCCTTGGAGATAGAATGAATTTGTCCATAAAAGAATTCCAGGTCTCCATGGCGCCAAGATTGGCCGGCCGTTCATCGATAACTTTTTTCGGGTCATTGTATTACATGATAAAAACCCTCCTGGCCCTGGTGGTCATCTCTTTAAGAAAATATTGAATCTCGAAGGTGTATTTTCCGGACATCATGGAATAGAGTAAAAAATTGGCAAAAAGAACAAAAAATAGATACAAAACCTGGTTTGATTTTTTCTCATCGAATAAACTTGCCGTTTATCTTCTGATTGCCATCACTCTGGCCTGCATGGCGGGAGTTCTCCTGCCCCAGAAGGGCGTTACCCTCCAGTGTCGCGACTATCAGCAACTGATGGAAAATCGCTTCTGGTTTTTTGCTGACAGGCTTGGTTTTTTAAGCGTTTTCAAATCAATTTGGTTTGCGGCTCTTATCGCGATGCTAGTGATAAATCTCCTTTGCTGCACCTACAAAAGGCTTGGCAATGTGGGTAATAGAATC
>CAYSHR010000116.1:0-8890 GCA_964430795.1 uncultured bacterium | reverse complement strand
CAGCAACTCATCATGAAATGAGCCGGCGCCGGCTCATTTCATGATGAGTTGCTGAAAATGGCGGGAGGGCAAAATTGCCTTTCCCAGGATAAAATTCCCTATCCTAAAATCTCCAAGGAGGAGATACTGAAACAGTCGCCACAGGTGATTATTGTTCTTTCCGCTAATTCGGGAATGACCTCGGACGCTCTTGAAAAAGAGAGAAAATTATGGGCGGAACTTGGCTACATCAATGCTGTAAAGAACCAGCGCGTTCATGTCCTTGACGGCGATTATCTTTTTGTGCCCGGTCCGCGAATTTCTAAAATCGCCAGGGAGTTTCAGGGTCTGCTGTTCCCGGATCAAAAGGGAAAATGATGGATGAAAACGCGTTAAATATAACCAATCTGGGCTTTGGCTATGGAAAAGCCGATGTAATCAAAAACGTTGGTCTATCTGTCTCCCGTGGGGAATTCGTCGGAATCATCGGCCCTAATGGATCCGGAAAATCCACGTTGATCAAACTCATGACCGGTTTCCTAAAACCCCGCGAAGGCAAGGTGAGCCTCTTTGGACGGGATTTGAAAAAGATCAACAGGCGGCAAGGGGCGAAAATCGCCGCGGTTGTGCCTCAGGAACTGAATTTTCACTTTCCATACAAGGTGGAGGATTTTGTACTGATGGGGCGCCATCCCTACCAGGGATTGGCCCGGACCGAAACAGATGAGGATCGGAAAATTACCAGAACCGCGATGAAGGAAACAGGGGTCCACCATCTTAGAGGCCGGTCTGTTCTTGAACTGTCCGGAGGAGAGAAGCAGAGGGTAATTCTCGCCGCCTCCCTGGCCCAAAGCACCAGGCTGCTGTTTCTGGACGAGCCCACTTCTTCCCTGGACCTTCATTATCAGATCGAGATTTATTCCATCCTGAAACAGATGAACCGCGCAAGCGGTCTTACGGTGGTCGCCGTAACCCATGATTTGAATCTTGGCGCCCTTTTCTGCGAGCGTCTTGTATTGTTAGCCGATGGAAAAATCTCTGCTGACGGACCACCGGAGGATATCATCACTCCGGATACTATAAGCAGATATTTCAATGTTAATGTCGAGTGTGGCCTGCGCCGGGACTCAAAAACACCATTCGTTATACCAGTAGGGCGAAAGAGTTAATTATATGGATTCTCTTAACAACAAAGGTTATTGGTTCAGGCTTCTGCCTTTTGTTGTTTTCTTTCTTTTGGCTCTTGTCCTATGCCCTGCCATTGGTTCGGTTTCCATTAATATTAGAACAGCCTTCAGCCAAATCGGCGCCATTTCAGATAGTCTTGACGCAAGCGTCTTTTTCAAGACCCGTCTTCCCAGAACTCTACTCGCGGCTCTTACAGGCGCGGCTCTGGCGGCAGCCGGAGCTACTTTTCAGGCTCTATTGCGAAATCCTTTGGCAACTCCATTTACTCTGGGCGTCTCCTCGGGGGGCGCCCTGGGCGCGGTTTTCGCCATAATGCTGGGGTTGGACATCTCCCTTTTTGGTTTTTCGGCAGTCCCTCTATTCTCCTTTGCCGGCGCCGCCGGCGCTATAATCCTTGTATACGCCCTGGCTCAATCAAGAGGGCGGCTCCCTACTTCGATTCTACTTTTAGCCGGGGTTTCCATAAGCTTCTTCTTCTCGGCGTTGATTCTATTCGCTCACTACATGGCTGACTTTACTGAAAGCTACAAAATGCTGCGCTGGCTTATGGGCGGTTTGGACATAATCGGGTACGACGCCATGATTAAAATCCTCCCCTTTTGGATTCCGGGTATGATTTTGTTGCTGGTAAAAGCAAGGGACCTGGATCAATTGAGCTTCGGCGCCTACCTTGCCTGGAGCCGCGGCGTTGATGTAAACCGGTCCCAAAAGATATGTTTCCTTGCCGCCTCTCTGGCAACAAGCGCGGTTGTCTCTCTGGCGGGTCCCATCGGATTTGTCGGCCTGATAGTCCCTCACACGGTTCGATTTCTTATAGGACCGTCATACCGGCTTCTATTACCGGCTTCGATTTTCGCGGGGGCCGGTTTTCTTATCATCTGCGACATGGTGGCTAGAACAATTATGGCGCCGACGGAAATCCCGGTGGGAGTTCTAACCGCGATGATCGGAGGTCCGTTTTTTGTCTGGCTTCTATTTCGTGAGAAGAAAAAATTTGTCTTTGAACCATGACCAAGAGAAGAAAATGAAAAACAACATTTTAAAAAAAACAATACTCTTTGCGATCCTTGGGTTATTGCTCGCCGGTTGCGGCGCTGATTCCTCCAGTTCGGAAAATGAGAAGAACAATAACGGCGATGATAATAAAGGAATTCGCGTTGACGCCGATAATCCGGAATGGACCGATGCACAAATTCATCTTGCCTATGCCGATACACTTGCCGTTTTGACCACAGGGCTGATTCACTTAGAGAAAGAAGGCGAATCCATGGGGCCGGATGGCGCTGAGGATATCTGTGGTCTGGGATGTCCGGCCCCTGATTTATCTCGCGGCGCTCTTGTGGGCAAAATCGTAGCCGGTTCAAAATCTCCGGGCACGCCGTTTTTAGTCGGTTCTGATTTTGACCGACTGATCACAGCCCCGGGAGACCTATACCTTATTGTTAATGACGCTTCTTATAATGACAACCATGGGTTTTTCCTGGCGGATGCCCACTCTTCCCAACCTGGCGACGACGACGATGTTTCCGATGACGATGATGACTCCAATCTTCCCCAGCAGTGCCATCCAGGAAATTTCATCATGCAGGTCATTGAAGTTGAATACGGCGCCTATGCCGGTTTCGGCCAACCA
Source organism: uncultured bacterium (assembly GCA_964430795.1). Taxonomy (GTDB): domain Bacteria; phylum Lernaellota; class Lernaellaia; order JACKCT01; family CAYSHR01; genus CAYSHR01. The sequence continues at coordinate 6,090 of CAYSHR010000116.1, read as the reverse complement.
TTCTTCCCGGACAACATTCTGGGACCACCTTCGGGAAAAGGCGAATTCGCCTCCCAATCCAGCCCTCTGGAGCTTATATCTCTTGGCGAGGGAGGTTACATAGTTGTCAAAATGGGCAGAGAAATTATAGACGGCGCCGGCGTTGATTTTATTGTGTATGAAAACATGATGTATTGGGGTGGTGATTATTACAACGCCTATACAGAAGCGGCTGTGGTTGAGGTCAGCCAGGACGGCCAGACCTGGTTCAGGTTTCCTTTTGACTTTCTTATAGACGGCGCCATCGGCTCCCACGGACTGCCTGATACGGTTCCCGAAAACTTTATCGGATTCGCCGGAATTGTTCCCACCTATGCCAATTGCGATCCAAATGGGGACGGAGATTTCGAGGATATGATCAACCCTCTCGATTATCAAGTCAGTGGCGGCGATCCTTTTGATCTGGCTGACATCGGCCTCTCCCGGGCTTCCTATATTCGCGTTATCGATACAGGGCACATCAACCGCAATCCCGGATCCGAAATGTACGATAATGACAATGACCTGATAAACGATGGTGGAAATCTTCTGGCGGTGTGGGAAGGAATACAGGGTTTTGATCTGGACGCCATCGCCGTGGTGAACATAGGAGAAGAATTGGAGCCTGATCAATTATGAGCAAGATTACACTAATTACCGGCGGCGCGCGAAGTGGCAAAAGCCAAAGAGTGCTCCAAATTTGCGAGCAATACGAAAAGAAGGTGTTTGTCGCCACTGCCCAGGCTGTTGATGATGAAATGAGCAGCCGTATCCAAAAGCACAAAAAGGAACGAGGCGCGGACTGGACAACCATTGAGGCGCCTGTTGATCTGGCGTCGGCCATCAAAAAAGTCGACGGGGAAAACCCCGTTGTTGTTGTGGATTGCCTGACCGTTTGGGTCGGCAACCTGCTCCATCACCTGAAAAATGAAGAGCAGATCGAAAACGCTATCAGCCGGTTCCTTAGGGTGCTGGATGATCCTACGGCTGATATTGTTCTTGTGACCAATGAAGTCGGTTTTGGAATCGTACCGGCCAATAGTGAGGCAAGGGCATATAGGGATATCCTTGGCAGCCTGAACCAGCGTGTGGCCAAAAGGGCGGATTCGGTTCAGCTAATGGTTTGCGGCATCCCCATGAGTATCAAGGAGTGAACCCAATTAAACGGAAAGAGAATAAATGGTTATAAATTTTGAGGAGACCCTATGAGTCTGTTTACAAAGACATTGGAAAAGATCAAGCCTGTGAACAAGGAAATGACTCCTGGAATAAATGAACATCTGGATCATTTAACCAAGCCTCCGGGAAGCCTGGGAAAACTGGAGGATATTGCCGCCAGATATTGCTTGATTCAAAACACACTGAGCCCTTCACTTGGCAAAAAACTGATCGTTACTTTTGCCGCTGATCATGGCGTGGCTGAGGAAGGGGTCTCGGCTTATCCCAAGGAAGTGACGCCCCAGATGGTGGGCAATATGTTGGCCGGCGGCGCCGCTGTGAACGTTCTTGCCGGCCATGTCGGCGCTAAAACCCAAATCGTTGACATGGGCGTGGATGATCCATTGGATGACGCGCCTGGGCTTATTAGGAAAAAGATACGCCCCGGCGCCGGAAACATTGCCAGGGGTCCGGCTATGGATGTAAAAGAGGCAATCCTGGCTGTGGAAATCGGCATTGAATTGGCGAGTCAGGCGAAGAAAGAAGGAGTTGCACTTATGGGCGCCGGCGACATGGGAATCGCCAACACAACAGCTTCATCAGCCCTTTTTGCCGCGCTGCTGCCATGTCCGGTGGAGCAGATTACAGGACGGGGCACAGGAATTGACGATGAAAAGTTACATCACAAAATTGGGGTGATTCGCCGGGCGTTGGAGATAAACAAAAAGCGCCTTGACACTCCCATAAATACTCTCGCGGCTGTTGGTGGCCTGGAGATCGCAGGCATATGCGGACTTATTCTTGGCGCGGCGGCTAACCGCGTTCCGGTGGTGGTTGATGGATTTATCTCATCAGCGGGCGCCCTTGTCGCTTGCAGAATGGACCAATCCGTGGCCGATTACCTCTTTTTCAGCCATCTGTCCAACGAAGCGGGACATAAGGTATTTTTCGAGCATTTCAACGCCTGGCCTATTCTGGATTTAAATATGCGTCTTGGTGAAGGCACCGGCGCGGCCCTGGCCATCTCCGTCATTGAAGGGGCAATCAAGGTGTACAACGAAATGGCGACCTTTGAATCGGCGGGAGTTGCCAATAAAACCGACCCATTGGAAAAATAATGGAAGATGAAATCAAAAGCAGCGACCAGAGTAAAAGACATTGGCTGGCCGAGTCTGGTCCTTTTTACGCCCTTCTTGTCGCTCTTCAATTTCTGACGCGCCTGCCAATTCCAAAAAACCTCAATCCGACAAAAGAAGAGTTTGGTCGCTGCGCTCCCTGGTTCCCGGCGGTTGGCCTGATAGTGGGCGCCATTCTGGCTATCGCGGCGTTTATCCTCCTTGCCCTTCCTTTGGCGCCGGGAATCGCGGCGATACTCATATTGATTTTGGGCGTGCTTTCCACAGGCGCCTTTCATGAAGACGGTCTGGCCGATACTGTGGATGGTGTGGGGGGTGGATGGAAGAAGGATGACGTTCTGCGGATTATGCGAGACAGCCGGATCGGCGCTTATGGCGCCCTTGCTGTTATTTTTCTCATTTTGATTCGCGCGGCTTTGCTTTGGGGTATTGAGCCGGCCTATTGGCCTCACGCTTTGGTCATGGCCCACCTTCTTTCCCGATGGTCCATTCTGCTGCCGATGAAGACAATTCCCTATGCTCGCGCAGATTCTCCAGGGCTGGGCAAGCCCATTGTAGAGAGTATCTCCTGGAAAGGGCTGGCTCTGTCCACAGCGGGCGTTATGATTGTCTGCTTTGCTATACAAGGTTTTCTGGGGATTTTCAGTTTGGCCCTGGTAATTGTCATTCCCTTTTTGGCCGGCCGTTATTTTATAAAACGAATCGGCGGAATCACAGGCGATTGCCTGGGCGCTATAAATGTCTTGTGTGAAGTCGCGGTGCTGATGATCTTTGCTTTTGCCCATGGCGCGACAATATCTCCCTGGATGGCGCCTTGAGAAATCCTCCTTCCATTGGACTGCTCCGTCACGGGCGGATCGACGCCGAACCAGGGCGCTGCGTCGGCTGGACCGACCTTCCCCTATCCGATCCTTCAAAGGTCGGATCACTGGCAAAACGGTTCGCCATGAAAATTGGCGCCGCAGGGATGGTTTACACCAGCGACTTGCAAAGAGCGGTTCAAACAGCAAAGCCCCTGGCAAAAGCTCTGAGATGCCCGCTGAAAATGAGAAAGGATTTGCGGGAACTCAATTTTGGTCGATGGGAAAACCTCACCTGGGAGCAGATCGAAAATCTCGATCCAGCCGGTTATCAAAAATTTATGGACCATTGGCGGACTGAGCCCCCTCCAGGCGGCGAGTCATATAGTGATCTGAAAGCACGAGTCGCCGGTTTTTGGAAAGATGTTCGCGCCCTTGATATTAATGGCGCCATAGTAGATGTTGGGCATGGGGGTTCCCTACGGGTTCTTATTGGGCAAATTATGAACATAAGGGATAAAGAGGCAATGGGGATTCAAATCAATAGAGGGCACGGCGCTTTTATCAACTGGAAAAACAACAAATATGTTTTGGATGTGGAAAATTTTTAAGAAGAAAATCCACGGAAAAAAATATATTTGATCATCTTCGAATAATTACCCGGCATCTCAGTGAAGATCGGGCATTGGAGTTAGTTCCTGTCCTAAAACTCGGACAGGGCTGATTTTGGTTTCTGAGCCAGGAATGAGAAATTTTTTACAAGGTCAAGGAAATCAAGGTTTTGAGCGGAGGCGTACTCATGTACTCCGCACAATTAAAACCACCGATTGACGCCGAGATTGGGAAAAAGGGCCGTTCCTGGACAGAAACGAGTTAACCACCGCAGCATCCGCCGGACAGTTCGCCATCATCAACTGGCGCGAAGTCGTCAGTGTTTTGGTTATCGCCCTCTGTATCGTCGTCATCGTCGTCATCCCTGGCGCTGCACTCGAACCGGAACAGCTTGTCGTTGTCCATCTGAACAATGGCATAGTCGCTGATCTGGCTGGTGTCCCCGGCAACAATGAGGCGCCAGCCAGGATGCTCTCTTGGATTGGCCACCGCGGCCAGAGGAAAGGGTCCGCCCTCCTCCGGTAGATCCAGAAGATAGGAATCGGCTGAGGAAAAATAGAGGGCTGAGGCGGAATTTTCAAGGGCCAGAGGCGCCGCGCCGGAATGAACAACCGCCTCCACATTACTCATCAGGCAATTGTCGGAAAAATCACTGACAACCACCTCAAAGTCACTGTTGTTCTGATTATTAACCGGGTCAAGAACCGAAGTTTCCCGAATCTCAACGCCGGCGCCAAGATCAGAAAGAAGATCATTCAAAGGCGCCATGTCAATAAACCACTCATACCATTCGCCCAGGACCAACAACGACCCGCCGCCGTCCAGATATTCTCGGATCAGCGCCACATCCGCGGCGCTGTATTGCCCTTGAGATAAAAGAAAAACCGCGACTTTGTAATCCAGGAGATTGTCAAAATCATCCCCCACGACTACCTCGTAACCATTTGTAAAAAGGTGGTCAATGAGATAGGAAAATTTCGACTCGATCTGCTCCGTTGACCAGAAGCAATCGTGGGAAGTATCAAAGAGCAGGTAATCGTAACCTTGAGCCGCGGCGCCTGTGGCGAAACCCATAAGCAATAGAAGCAGGGCGGCTAAAATAAATAGACGATTCATTTTTTCGCCTTTCGGCCAAGAGCAAAGGTAAGCATAATTGCCGCCAGCATGAACAAAGCGAAAGGCGTCGAAGAAGCGCCGGGCGTCACGCCGCAACCCATGCCGTATTCCGCGTCGTTGGCGTCTGATAACGAAATGCCGCTGTTCTCTCTCAGGCCGTTGCCCTTTAGCATGGCTTTGATTTCATCAAGCTCGGCCCGCAGTTCCTCATTCTCCTGTTTCAGTTCGCGGAAAGCCTCCACGGTCAGCCCTTCAAAGCCCTTGTAAGAGAGGCTCTTGTAGCCGTCCCTGTCTGTGTTTACCCATTCGGGAACGATCTTTTCCACATCTTGCGCGATCATGCCCATCTGGCGGTCGCCCATGTTGTGTCCTGAGAATTCGTTCCATTCAAAAGTGACGCCATGCAACGCCAGCATGCGATCCAGGGCGCCCTCTATTGTCTCGATGTTCTGTTTCAAGCGAATATCAGACGGCTCATACCACCCTTCAGTGGCAAAAGCAGCGCCTTCGATTTCAAGAGCGAATTCGTTTTCGCCGGCGCCTTCGATATTGAGAGACTGGTTGATTACCTGCTCGCCGTCTATATGCAAGTCGCCGGTAAAACGGCCGTCCCCGGCCACATCGAGATCAAAAGTCGGGCTCGTTGTGCCGATGCCGACCCGTCCGTGGAAAAAGGCGTTTTCATATGCCTCGAAATTCTCAAAGCACTCAAACTCGCCGTAGACTACCATGTTCTCGGGCTCTTCTTCGGTTCCAACCCGCACTTCGCCGCCGGAATAGAAGATGCCCTGGTCGTCTGTCTGCCAGGATTCGGCGCCTTCATAAGTATACTCGCCGGTTTCAGGATCGATTTTGGCTGTAACGTTGCCTCCCTTTATCCCCGAGGCAATCCGGGAAACCACATTACGATCAACAGAGGGCAAGCCGCCCAATCCAGCAATATCCGACATGGAGCTTGAACCTTTGAACCCGCTTGCTTTTTGTCTGATATTATCCCCTATAGCCGAAACCCCGACGGTTTTCCATGTCTTGCCGTCGCAAACCTGGAGGTCTTTGGCGATGGGGCTGTAGGTTACGCCACCTTCATTGCCCGGTCCGCATGGCTGCCCGCCATTACCACCGCCGCCTTTTGCGCCGTACAATATAGAGCCTGTAAGCTTGATGTTGCCATATACGTGAAGCACTTCATCAGGATCCACCGTGTCGATACCCACCTTGCCCCCCATGATGGCCATGACGCTGGGGTCGGT
>CAYSHR010000115.1:0-8897 GCA_964430795.1 uncultured bacterium | reverse complement strand
TCATATCCGATCAACCGTTACGGTTCCGTCTCTTTTTGTTAGCCCGAATGAGAAAACCCCCATGAGCCTTTTCGCCACAAACCAGGATGAACTCTTTTTTTACAAAGACTTCGCTGAAAAAGGCAGGAGGTTCAAGTTTTCCACCCTGACTCAAAAGGAAGAAAGAGACGGCAATATGGATGTGATGGTCAAGGTTAAAGACCTGGACAAAGATGGATATCCCGAGGCAATCGTCAAAAAATCCGGCGGTTCAATTCGAGACTATATAAGCGAAATAAAAATCTTCAGAGGCAATGAAAATGGTTTTGAAGCCGACCCCTGTTTTTCCACTACTCTAAAAGGTTTTACGCCCATACTAAAATTCTGGGACATTGATGGAGACGGTAGATTGGAGATGGCACTGCCCCTTGTTGATATCGGCCTTACCCAGATGGCCAGAATGCTCCTCTCCCAGTCAGTCAAGATGCAGTTCAGGATTTTTCGCAATCAAGGCGAAAAGGGCGCCATGTATGACAAAAACCCGGACCTTGTGAAAAAGATAACACTCAAAATTGAGACTGAGCCTCTATTTCGAACCCTTGGATTCACTCCCGACCTTGGAGGAGATTTTGACGGCGACGGATTGCCCGATCTTGCCATGGCTTATGAAAAGGGCTTTGGAATCTGGAAGAACAAGGGCAACCTCAACTTCTCTACAAGCCCTTTTCTCTCCATGGCTCTACCTCCAACAGGTATTCAAAGTCTGGACGATCTAAACGGTGATGGGAAGTGCGACATATATCTCTGGGACGCGGCTAATCCAAAAACAAGTGGGATATTAAATATTTATATGAACAAACATTGATGTTTCAAAGGAATCAGTTGGTACCCGCGAAACTTGATAATATTCCGGTTATTTCAGGACTTTTTTCAGTGTCAAACGCTGTATTATTCAGTCCGTTAAGCAGAGTGGCGTAATTGCCGCTTTTTATGGACAATATCTTGTCGCCATTTAAGTGTCGCAGGTTGGTGGCAAGGTGAACCAGCATCTTTACCGTCTTTTCATTTCCATACCTCTCCCCCAAATCAGCAAAGGCTTCGCCATCAATCATCATTCTTGGCGTGCTCCTATAAGCGATCAATACTTTATCGTATTTTTTTCCCACCATGGTTCTTGAGTATTGCAAAAAGTTGCGCAAAACCGAAAGGGGGCTGGCCGGCGCGGCCACAGCCTTATAGTTAACTATTAGGGAGTTGAATTTATAATATTTTTCATAAGTGACTTTTACCAGAAGACCCCGATTTCTGCTGTCTTCAAAAATGACTTTATCCATCTTCTTCTGAAGAAGGAGATGATTTATCGCCAAAAGAGTCACCGTTGTTATAACGGTAATGGCTATTGACGACAAAATAAGATACTGTATCTTTCTTACCATACCAGAACCCCATCCGCTCCCAGCAAAAGGAAGCACCAACCTGCTTTTGCCCACAAGGCGTCATAAAAATATAAAAACTATAATAAGTGAGGATGCAAATTAATTTACTGCCGATATTTTCGACATAAGCGATAAAAGAATATCCCACCCCATGGTCTGATTATCCAACATCCACCAATGTTAGTCAAGATAAAATTGTAATCGTTCAGTGATAAGGGAGCAAGGCGGCAGGGTTTGAGATCGGGGGACATGACCCCATTTCCCGACAATGGCCGGCCTTGTCAATAATATTTGGGAAATGGGGATCGTGTACCCCGATCTTATATATGAAAATCCGGGTACACGTAACAAGTACATCTCCCCCCTTTTCCCAAAAGCCCCCTTGTAACTGAACGATTACATAAAATTTGTAAGCCTTTGGTTACAAGCCTGTAACTCTGATTAGCTCATAAATGGAGATATACCCGGCTTTAACCTTTAACATACCGTCCTGTTTTAATGACCGCGTGCCTTTTGAAATAGCATATTTTGACAATTCCGTTGACGGAGCGCCGTTAATGATCAGATGTTGAGTTTCAACATCCGGAACCAGCATTTCAAAGATTCCAATTCTCCCCAGATAACCGGTATCCTCACAGATTGGACAACCAACATTGGAGAAATATCTTATTCCCCTGGTATATTTTTTTTCGCCGACAAATTCATTTATCAATTTTTCATCTACTTCAATCTCCTTTTTACAGTCGGGGCATAACCTTCTTACCAGCCTTTGGGAAATAACAAGCTGCGTTGTGCCGGCAAGAACCAGGGGGTCGGCGCCCATGCCGGTCAATCTGGGAAAGGCGCTTACCGAGTCGTTGGTGTGTAGGGTGGAGAATACGAGATGCCCTGTAGATGAAGCGTTAACAGCGACTTTTGCCGTTTCATTGTCTCTTATTTCGCCCAGAAGAATTACGTCGGGATTTTGTCTGAGAATAGACCGAAAAGCATTGGAGAAATCCAGGTCGATCTTCTTGTTTATCTGTATCTGGTTAATCCCCTTAAGGTCATATTCCACTGGGTCCTCAATGGTGATAATGCACTTGCTTTCAGTGTTTAGCATTTGAAGCCCGGCATAAATGGTGGTGGTTTTGCCGCTGCCTGTAGGGCCGGTTATCAGAATCAGGCCATAGGGGGTTTTTATTTTGGCGTTGAAAATCTTCAGGTGATCTTCATCAAAACCTAAAACCGCTGGAGACAATAGCCCTCTGTATCTGTCCAGAAGGCGAAGAACAACCCTCTCTCCCCTCATAGCCGGAACCACCGAAACCCGAATATCCACCCCTACAGGCAATACGTTTTCATAAGAGATGGAGCCATCCTGAGGGCGTTTGTAAGATGTCAAATCAAGACCCGCCAAGACTTTTATCCTGTTAATCACATTCTTGCGCAGCTTATTTGGAATGTACCACTGGGATGAAAGAATCCCCTCTTTTCTAAAGCGCACTTTCAGAATGTTCTCAAAAGGCTCCAGATGAATATCGCTGGCGCCGGCTTGTATTGCTTTGTCGATTATTCTTGATACAATCATGGAAGTGGCGACTTCGCCCTCTTTTGGGCGAGCGGAAATATCATCTGACGGAAACAGCCTGATCTCCCGATTAAGAGCCTGGGACAATGGTTCAGTCCAGATACTTGGCTGAATCTCTATCTTCTTTTTCCCCCCTACTTCATCCAAGGCGTCGTTGATAAGATTCTCAAAAGATCGTTCATCAAGGAGATTGTAATACCGGACCACGGCTTTCATAATAATCTTTGGGTGGCACACATATCTGACAATAGGAAGGCCCGCCATCTTTTCCAGGCTTTGCGAAATTTTTTCATCGGTGGGATTGGCCATTACAAGGTGAAGCTCGCCCCTGGCGATTTGCATGGGAAAAACCTTGTGGGCGACAGCGGCTTTTTTTGAAATCTTATCCAGAACAACTTGGGGAAACCGGCGTTTGTATGACTCGGTTAGTGGATCAGCAGCCGGATACCCCGAGGCCATCTGAAGGATTTCATTCAACTCGGAAAGAGAAACAAGCTGAAGATTTAAAAGCACCTCATAAAAATCCTCGTTGGACCACTTGGCCACTAATCTCGCCTGAGATATTTTCCCAGGACTAATTCGAGTGTCCGCGGGGTCAACGCATTTCTCGATAAATTTCTGTAAAAGCAACTCATCATTCATAAATATTCTCCCGGATTCGCTCAGTTCAACCTATCTTTTTTCTTCTTCGCCTGGCGGCGATTTCCGGCGCTTCCTTGAAAGTGGTGCCAAGAACCCTGGCACCCATTTTCAACAGTTCAGCCGTATCTTTCATAAAGGGCGGCGGATCCTGCCCAACGTCCTGCCATCCATTTTCGTCAGGCGTTAGATTTTCCCAATTATGGAAAAGCCGGCCCCATTCGCTTTGCAGCGCGTCGCGCATATGGTCGGCGCTGTTTTTTGGGTACCAGTAAAGATCATGGTAGATTACTGAAGCGATATATGCCCAGGGCGCCATCCAGGTTTTCAAAGACCATTCAATAATGCTCTTCAGTTTGCCCCAATAAATAAGATGCTGCATTCTCGCGGCAAAGGTGATCTCTTTCATGGGGCCGTCAAAGTTCCAGTTTTCATTGATGGCCGATTTCTCCCCGACGATTTCAATCTCATTTACATCACCGCAACCAAGACCCATCTCGTGGGCAATCCTGATATATTTCATGTCCAGAGGATTAAAGCCCATGAGTTTGGCGGCCACGGCGTCAATAGCCACCTGGTCCTTGGACGCGAGAATCACGTTTTTTACATAAGGCTTCATGCACCTTGGCCCGGGACCGTCGCCGGCAAAGGTGCCGTCCATCACCGCGAAAACCCCTCTGTGAATCTTCTTTTGAATCATAAGAAGATCAACCAGGGTTTCGTGAATTACCGGGTGAGTCCAGTGGCGATGCTCGTTTAAAAGGCCGCCAAAAGCGTTCTTCATGGCGCCGGTGGTGGTGGTGAACACATGGGTCTTTACAGTGGGCAGATGAATAATATTCTCGCCGATAAATCTCTTTGGAATGGAAAAGCCTTTGGGATAAACATCGTTCAAACAGATGAATTTATCAACAAGATCGCCAACGGCCTCCCTGATGTCAATCCATTCCTCGCCCTCATATAGATGGACATTCCGCAACCCGTGGGCATCGGTCACGTTTACCTGCTTGTTTTCACGCTCGCCCAAATGGGCGTCGATAACCACGGTGCGGTTGTGGCAACCGTGAATAAGATCAGGATCGTAGCCATCATTTTTCATCGCCTTTATCACGCCGTCAAGCTGCCATGGCACAGTGGAGCTTCCCGGAAAAAAGAAATGCCACGAGATGTTTATCTTAAGACCGGTGTCGGTGTCCTTGGCAATTACATCCTGATATCCCGCCAGATTCATAAGCTCGTGATAATCCGACAACACAGTGGAAGGTTTGGTCTTTAATATTGCTACTTTCGTTTTTTCTGTCATTTTGAATACGCTCCATATTTGAAATTTTCAGCATAGGGATTATAGAAAAAACGGATCAATATTTCCAGCTTATTGTAGGGCAGGCACAGGGGCCTGCCCCTACGATAACGGAATGTTTACGTCCTTTTTTCAAAAAACCTACCATTTGCCTCCAAGGGCGAGGCCGGGATATAAATAACCCGAGTCATAATATTTGTTGAAAGTATGGAAAAAGCTTATTTCAGGAGTCATGACAAAGTGGCCGTAAGAAAATTCCACTCCGGCGATAATTCCGGGTATATGAAAATCAACCTTTTCTTCAATGGTGTCGGAAAAATTATGCGCCATGTTATAAGTGTCTCTTGAATAACGAATATCTATCATGTGGTAAATATATGTCGGCGCGAAATATATGGCGGTTTTGTCGAATTTCCATCCAAAAATAAGGGGAAGTTCCCCTGTATAAACATTGCCCCTGTACTGATCCTTGTAATCGTCGTCTTCGGTGGTATGGCTAAAGGACCGCCAACCAACGCCCGGGGAGATAGCCATTGCGCCCCTGGTTCCCATATCCGCTATTTTTACCTTGACGTTGCCCCTTAAATATCCCGTGGCTGTCGCTCTCAATTCAATATCAACATTTTCAGCAACGCCGATGGCGTAAAGAATCTCAACATCAAACCCTCCGGCCTGAGCAAGAATCTCAAAGGGCATGACAAATACAGCCTCAACGATATCCTCCACAAATTCCTCCCAATCAGCGTCTCCAGGGCCATATTTTTGCTGCCATCTTTCCAACCTTTTGTCCATCTCCTTGTCCAGCTCAAAAGCCAAAAGCCCCTGGGGCGCCGTAGCGAAATGAGAAGCGCCCATGAGTTTCATCTCCCCCTTTCCAAGGGTATGGGCGGTCTGATATCTGGTATAAGCGGCGGGTTGGCATCCGGAAAAAATCATGACCAAAAAACAGACCGCCGGGAAAATGAGAAACCTTAGAAGACAATACCATCGCATAGTTATCCTCCAACCTTTCCGATATTACAATTATAGGGCAGAATATATTTTAACGTTAATATGAAAAGAGTAATATATCAAACTTTTTACTGCCGTAAATGAACGATTACAGGAAGGACGCCTTTGATGAATTTTCATATGGGTAAACCGATTTTCTTTCTTGGCATTGAGGGTTTGATAGCCCATGATATGGTTTATGGATAGATCAACCAGATATCTTGGGCCGGCGATTATTCTATCCCTCCTTGCCCTTCTGTTGGCAGTGACTATTGGTTGGCTATTAAAGTATCCCTTTCTTTTTGGCCCTTCCATATTGGGTGGAAGTTTTGATTTTGCCGCGGCCATGTCAAAATACGGTATTGCCGGGTTTGTCTCGATATTTAAAAAGGCCGTCTATTACCCGCCGGGTTATGAGGGGATCCTGGGGATTTTCCATTATCTGGTTGGTTTTTCCAAAATAAATACCGCTGTTTTGAATACTCTTTTTTTGACCATGGCCGCCATTTCCTTATTTGCCATTGGAAGATACATTTCCGGCGCCTTTCTTGGTCTTTTTTCCGCACTTTATCTAATCCTTTTTCCCGCTGTTTTTCTCTTTTTACGAGTTCCAAGCAGAGAGATCGGCCTTATCGGAACGGCCAGTCTCCTTCTTTATTGCCTTATCACGGGCAATCGTTTTTTAAATTTGGCGAAAATTCTACTTTTCGCCTTCGCTTTTTCTTTAGGGATGATGATCAAGTGGACTTTTATCGGATATGTCTTTTTCCCAATAATCTGGATATTAGGCGAGGCTATATTGGAAGGGCGTAAAGAGGGGGCGGGAAATTTCATCCAAGGTTTTCAAATAAGGCGGGTAAAAAATATCGTCATCGCTTCAGTGCTTATTTTCGCGGCTCTGGCGCCTTGGTATTTGGGCGTGCTGGACATCCAATACCTTCTCATATCAAGCGGCAACGACCCTACGCCGGCCTCCTCGCTGTTTGAGCGGTTCAGTTATTATTTAGGCGCCTTTTCCATATATTCGGGAATTCCCTATTTTTGGATAATTGTCATCGCCCTTATTATCTTTTCTCTTTTCAGGAAAAATCGCCGGGCTCAAGGTCTTGTTCTTGTCTGGTTTATATCCAGCTACCTTGTTTTTTCTTTGATGCCCCACAGAGAACCAAGAAGCCTTTTCCCCTTTATTCCATCCATCTGCCTGCTCATGATAAGCGGAGTTGATTCCATAGAGAAAAAATGGATAAAAGCCATTGCCGGCGGGCTGCTGATCATAGCGAGCCTGTGGCAGTTAAATAATATTACTTACGCCCAACCTAGGCTTCCCAGGGAAACCGGGGAGATGATTATTTTTTCAGAACATGAGTGCGGCAATGACGCCCAGGAGGTGTTTGGCAAGATTTCCGCGCTTCTTTCTATGAGCAATATCCCAAAAGGCGAAACTTCAGAATTAAAGATTGGGATCCATCCCTTGAATCATAGCTCCGTTTATTTTGGCGCGAACCAGTTTGGTTTCTTATGCGAGAAAAGGCGCTTTGAGAAAACACCGCCAAAGATGCGGCTGCTTGGTTTTGGCGTGGAGGATTACGGTCTTTTTTACAAGGAGCTTGAAAATATTCAAATCCTGCTTGTAGACGACAAACTTTTTGCAATGAGCCCTAAAGAACTTCTGAAGGATATAAAAGCGTGGCGGAATTTTGAAACCATCTCATCGAGTGACAAAACCATCCCTGAAAACGACCCTGGTTTATTAAGGGCTATTGAAAATGGTTTTTCAAATCTCGGAGTTGTTCAGGCGAATTGCGTGGCGCCTGTCAGAGTGTATGTAAAGAAGAGCCGGAAACAGGGGGAAATGTGACTTGATATCATGGAACCATCTCCTGCTTTTTTACTTTCTTTTTTCTCAAAAAGCGGGGCTTGCGTTTTAGCTTTTTTAACAGGGCGAAAATCGCGGGAAGTTTCTCTTTGGCTACTTCAGCCCCGGCATCAATAAGCTCCCGCCCTTTTGTAAAATCAGCCCAGTGGGTGTCCCCCACTTTTGGCGTAAGAACAACGTCGGCAAACTTTAACTGGTGCTTGATAAGTACCTGTTTTGTGATTTCATGAGCCCTGAAGTATATTCTCAGCGCCCTTTTTAACTCTGAGGGTTTTGGCAACTCATGGCTTACATTTACGGCAATGATAAAATCAGCTCCCTTTTGAAGGGCGATGGTGGCAGGCACCATGTTTACCATTCCCCCATCCACCAGAAGCCTCTCCCCTATTTGCACGGGAGGAAAAGCGCCGGGGATGGCCGATGACGCGGCTACGGCATTCAGCACGGGACCCGAATCGATAACCACCTGCTCTCCTGTAAGAATATCCGTAGCCATAATATATAATGGAATATCAAGAGAGCGGATATCCCGGTCATCAACAAAATGGGAGAAAAACTCCCGAACTTCCTCCTGGTCAAAATAGGACCGCCTGGTTACGGTGGAGGACATTACCTGGGCTCTTTTCATATATTTTGAAAACTGGTCAAAAAAGCCCAGGTCCTCCTCTTCGCTTCTTCTAAGGGCATGGATTTTTGACTCGGAGAATTCATCGGAATTGAGATAATCTTTGACCTTGGGAAGAACTTTTGAGGCTTTGCCGTCCATTATATACATGGCGCCTATCAGGGCGCCCATGCTGGTTCCCACAATCATGTCAAACTTGATGCCGGCCTTATCAAAAACATCCAGGATGCCTAGATGGGCAAGGCCCCTGGCGGCGCCCCCTCCCAAAACCAACGCGATTTTTAATTTCGCCATAATATGACAACTTGTTGGTGTTAACGAAACACGTCCGATTTCAATTTAGGCACGGCATTAGGTGTTTCTCCAGCTCACGCCATCCCTCTTAGGGGCACGGCATAAGGTGTTTCTCCAGCTCACGCCATCCCTCGTAGGGGCACGGCATGCCGTGCCCTCCAGTTCACGCCATCCCTCGTAGGGGCACG
>CAYSHR010000114.1:2259-8908 GCA_964430795.1 uncultured bacterium | reverse complement strand
CCCACTTTTCTTTTACGGCGCATGCTGTGGCCAAAGTAAAAAGGGCGGTAATGTCAATTTGATCCGGGCTGATATTCGAATAATCCTTAATAACTTTTCCGGCCAGGCTCTCTTTCTTTTTTCCTTCAAAAAACAGAAAGGCGATTGCCTCCTTTTCATTTTCCGGCGCCGCCATCAAGGCTTTTTCAAAAAGATCCTTTGAAAGAATTTTGGCGCCAAGCTTTTCCCAGCCCAAGGCCGCGAATAGATTCTCCCACTTTTTGTCATCATCAGCCTTCAGATAAAAGGGTTCCTTTGATGTTGGACCGAACATCAAGTTGGCAGGCACGGTGCAGAGGTGAACACTGCATTTGCCTTGGGCCAACTGGATTATGTCGTTAAGGTTTTTTTCAAACTCCAGCTTTACAATTTCATGAACTCCAGGTGGTAGAGGTATGGACTTTTGTGAAATTAAATCTGTAGACCCTCTTTGTTTTCTTAAGTCAAAAAAAGCCCTGTGGATGGTTCGATAAAGAGCGCTTTTACTAAGAAGTCCCTTTGTTTTTGCTGTATAACCTGACAGCTCTTCACCAATGGTCAGCTTTGCGTTTACTTCAAGAAATTCGTTATGTCCGCTGTAAATAATAAGGTGGTCCAGGTTCAGGTTTTTTAACGCCGAGTTTGCCAGAAGCACAAGTTGTCTTGAGCTGTAACCCACTCGGCCCAGATTAAATACACTGGAATTTTTCCCTGATATATCACAAAGTCTCTGAAGCATTCCCGGAAAGGACCATGTAGGGCAAAAGCCCATTCCCGCCACAGCCGAAGCTCCCAATACGCCAATTCTGGTTTGACCGGTTTTCTTTTCCAGAGGAGCTGTCTGGTATGAAGCGGTAAGCCCCAGCGCCCTCCAGACCCTTCCTGACCCCAGAAGGTTTTGTCTTTCAAAAAAATTGTCCGGCAGTTGCTGATATTCCAGGATGCTGGGTTTTGTGGCATTGGCCAGCTTCTCTTCCCAGTGGCAAACATATTCGCCAAGTATTAAAAAGAAGGTTGCTATTATGATGGTGAATAGAAGGGCTTTTGTCTTTGAGATCAATAAAGCCACGGTTAAAACACCGGCGCCGGCGTGGCTGGAGAGTCCGGATTACTGTCCGGTTCCGGGGGAAGGGGTATTTCAAAAGCCTCGTCAGATGGAATATCCGGTAGAGGCGCCGGAGCAGGAGCAAGACCGAGTTCCTCCATTTTCAAATGTAGATATTGAGCAATTCGTTTATGACCCAGAGTATTGGGATGCCCGCCATCGGGCTCGAAGAGATTTTCGCCGGCCATTTGCAATCTTTTCATGGAAAACCAGAGGTCGATCATGGGAATTTGGCAACTTTCAGCCCCTTTTCTGATCCATGGATTCCGCTCGCTTTCATAGAAGGGCACATGAGGCAGGGTCATCAAAATCACTTTGAATCCATGAGTATCCCCAAGGTTTTTTATGGCGCAGAGATTATTCCGGTAATCTTCCAAAGGCACTCTAAAAGTATTGTGCCCTTCTTCTGTAGAGATGACAGGCTGATTAATAGGTCTGATATATTTTGTGACAAGGGCGTCGAGAAACTGAACCACTTTTAAAGTTCTAAGAAAACTGTAGGTGGTGTAGAGCCCCGTATTTTTTGTAACCCTGTTGGCATCGGGAATGGAATTTGATGCCGGGACATTGTCGTTAAATCCGACGTATAAGGTAACAAGGTCCGGCTTTAAAGCCAAAAGTTCCAGCTCAAGATATGTTCTTGCCTGATATGAAGTATATCCGGGAACTCCCGCGTTAATAACTGTAACCTTCTTATCCGGAAGCACTTTTCTCAACGACTTTTCCAGGTTCTTCGCGTAGGTGTCCCAATTGGCCACGCCATCGCCAAAGGTGCAGCTATCTCCCAGGGTAATAACTCTCAGTTCGTTTGCGCCTTTCTCTTTTTCAAACTCATTATCTCGAAATCCCATGGAATTTATTCTGTGAGTGGCGGGATGGGAAGGGTCAAGGTCTGTATTTGCAAGGGGGAGTAGTCTCCAGAAAAGAAAAGGGTCTGATTTATAGATGGGCTGCCCTTTGAATCTCACCCACCATGTAGGCGCGTTCATAAATGGATCGAATCTATAATTGGCTATCCTCAGGGCGGTTTCACAAAGGCCAAAAAATATAATTATGGCGATCAGGGAAAAGAGCCATCGCTTGCGGCTTTTTCTTTTTTTGATTCTATTTTTCTTTCTCACAAATATAGTCCCCAATAACTAAAATATCGATGCCGGTCTTTTTAAAGCACTCCACCGCTTCTTTCGGACTACAGACTATGGGCTGACCCATAACATTGAAACTGGTGTTAAGTATGACGGGCGCCCCGGTAAGTTCGTCGAATTTCTTGATAAGATCATAATACCTGGGATTGTCACCGCGGTTTACGGTTTGAATTCTGGAAGAGTCGTCCACGTGTCTTACGCCCTCAATTTTATCCAGCCAGTTTTGTTTGATGTCAAAGGCGAAAAGCATATGAGGGGATTTTTGACCCCCGGTGTCAAAAAGTTCGTCCGCCCTTTCCTCAAGTACGCTGGGGCCAAAAGGTCTGAACCATTCTCTATGTTTGACCCTGGAGTTAAGATGGTCCTTCATGCCGGCAGACCTTGGATCAGCCAGAATCGACCTGTTTCCAAGGGCTCTTGGTCCTGATTCCAGACGCCCTTGAAACCACCCCACGATTTTACCTTTTTCGAGAAACGCCGCTGTTTCATTTATTACATTTTCGCAGCGCCTGTAAAAAACACTACTTTTGGCAAGGGTCTTTTCGATCTGTTCATTTGAGAATTCAGGGCCGAGGTAAACGGAGTCCTGGGGGTGCTTAATCCTGTTTCCATAAATCATATGATAGACATAGAGAGCCGCGCCCTCTGCGGCGCCCGCGTCATAGGCCGCGGGTGGAATGAACATATTATCCACCATTTTGTGCTTGGAGAGTTTTCCGTTCGCCACGCAATTTAGCGCGACGCCTCCGCTATAAGCCAGGTTTTTATACCCGGTCATCCGTATAAGGTCTCCCACAATCATTTTTAGAATATCTTCCGTGGCGACTTGCAGGGCTCTGGCCAGGGAAATATGACGGATGGAAAGCTCCTCTCCTTTTTCTCTGGCCTTTCCAAAACTCTCCACGAACAAATCCGAAAACCAATTGGCTCTATCCTTGTAATAATCAAAATATTGAAGGGCGATCTTGTATTCTCCCTGACCTTTGTAGTCAAAAATCTCTTTAAAAGGATCAACAAGGCAGAGGTCTCCAAGGGCGGAAAGCCCCATTATTTTTCCTTCATCGCAATTTTGAGTAAAACCAAGATACTCGGTAACAGTGCACCAGATAAGGCCAATGGAGTGGGGAAACAGAACCTCTTTGATCTTGTGAATTTTCCCATCGGCGGTAAGTTTGCCCAGCCAGGTTGTGGCGATCTCGCCGTTTCCATCCACCACTAAAATCGAGGCGGTTTCAAAAGGGCTTCTGTAAGCGGCCTGAGCCGCGTGGGCCATATAATGGTTTACGTGATAAAACTCCCCAGTAAAATTGTAAAAATCCCTGAAGTAATTCTCCACCCCTTTCATGTTTTTAAAATTGCCAAGCTGATGTCCAAAAAGTGGCTTAATGGACCTGGGAAGATTTAAAATTGTCTGGCCGATTCTGCGAAAGAACCCCTCCCAGGGGTCCCAGTAAAACGCTACATAGTCCACATCTTTGATTGTTATGCCTTGGGTTAAAAGGCAATACTCAATAGCGCTATGGGGAAATTTCGTTGTGTGCTTTTCTCTGGAGAATCTTTCTTCCTCAACAAAAGCAGTGGTACGGCCATCAACAACAAGGGCCGCGCTTGTGTCGTGAATGTAGGCGTTAAATCCAAGTCCAATCAATTTGACCGTCCGATTATTATTTTTCGGCTATTTGAAACGAAGGTAATCCTACCATTTTTATTTTCAGTTCTCACACCATCAACTGTATATGTTTTCGCGTCAAAAGGCGTGTTCCAGATGATTTTCTCAGGCGCCGCTCTCCATGTTCCATCCAGTGTCAATATTATCTCCTTCTGCCTGCCCTCTACAGTAAAAGAGACTGGGCCGAAATGAGTTTGCCCATTTTCGACTTTAAAGGACTTGCCCCAATCGTACCATGACTTGGGCGCGCATGGGGTGATAATAAGAGCATTTTTTTCTTCATTAATAAGGGCGTTTCTGACAAACAACAGAAAATCCCCAGTTGCCCAGCCGTGCATGCCATCGCCCATGGCGCCGCCGCCGGTATTTAGATTGACAGCTTCGGGCCAGGTATATGTATCAGATGCCAGTTCAAGCATTTTATCGGCGATATCCCATGCCTTTTGATCGCCTACGGCCAAAAGAACCTGGGCTACGTGAAAAGAAAGATAGACATTAATTCCAGAATGGATCATCTCCTGGAAAAAGCCGTTATCGATAAAACACTTTTCCAATAGAGCCTCTGTGGTATTTTTTACAAGGTCGAAATGGGGGTCCATGAGCTTTAATGGGTGGATAACGCAAGTTGTCCCGATCGCGGCGGAGTCAAACCTTCGATAAGGGCTGGTGGGCATGATCCGCGCGCCTAATCGCTTTTCCACATGAGCCAGAGATGCCAAAATATTCTGGTTAAGATCGTTGAAATAATCAAGGAACTTCAATTGATCCACACGCCTTCCAAGAACCCGGGCCGAAAAAGCGGCGTCTCGAAGACCGGCCAAAGCCCAGAAGTCATCCCAGTAAAAATAGTCATTCGGTCCAAAATGCTCCGCGGAAAAACCGGGTGGCAGAAGACCATAATGGGGCGAGGGCGCGTCCTTTGTAAGTGAAGTCTTTTTCCGAATCCACCCGGCACCTTTTGAAATGGAGCCATACATTTTTGCCAGGAAGTCTCTATCCCCTGTCATTCTGTAATGTTCCACCAGGGTCCATATGGCTTGACCGGCCGAATCCCATTCGCCATCCTGGGAGAGAAAAAATCCATCAGACCTTTGGCGGCCGGGATAACTCATGAGCTTTTCCCTGGCTTGATCCGGGTATCCCATTTTATCCAGAGCCGCCACCATGTAAGCCGAATCCCTGAACCAGTAATGGTGATATATGGCAACCCCCGGTGTGATGGATGCTCCATCATCAAATAAATTGAGATAGCATTTATTAATGTCAAAAGCTTTCATAAGAGTTTTATCGGGAACGTCTATTTTTAATCCTTGGCCAAGTTTCTCTTTCCATTTACCGGTGGCTTCCAGCTTGATTTTATCAGTGTCGAAAATCGTTGGACGAAGGTTTTTATAACTTTTTCGGGAATGATTTTTTGCCCTGGTGTAGGCGGCGAAGTTTTTGAAGATGGATTCTCCAGGAGCAATTGCAAGTTTGTACTCGGCAAAAGCGGTGGCAAGGCCGACCTTGCAATCAACTTTTCTCGTGTCTCCATATTCATCTATGAAATGGGAGCAGTCACCTGTTCTAAAATCACAGCAGAAAACACCATCAGGAGGTGTTTTGATCATGACGCCGGACTTTTTATCAATTGTAAAAATATTCTGATCCGTAAATTCTATTCTATGAACCGGGTATAAACCTTCGGGATTATAAGGGCGAAGAGAGATGAAAAATCTTACTCTCTTTGCCTCATTCGAAGTATTTATCAATTTAGCCAAAAGATAAACAGCGTCCCGTTTTGCCGCCATTCCACCCAAAGCCTCAATTGTCAAAGTCACATCGCTGGTTTTAATTATGGTTTGAATGATTGGCAGTCTATCGACGTTTTTCTGGGTAACAGCCCCTTCTGCCATTTGAGACGGAAAAACTTTTTCGCCGTCAATGATCATCCAGAAATCAAGGGACCATCCTTCATGCCAGGGCGTTATAAGACCTCTGGGATCGATGGTCGCTTCTCTATCTGAACCGAGGTTTCCAACGGCTGTCCAGTTGCGATGGGTTATGTTCATGCTCGCCCAGCCCATTCTGGGAATAAAGGAAGGATCGCCAGGCGTATACTGGCGCTGAGCCCAAAAAGGAAGAACCCAATCCGGGCTTATCTGAAAAACCATCTGATTGGCGCCGGCTCTTAAAAACATTTTTCCAGCCATGGGGAAAAGATCAGGGGGCAGATCGACTTCGCTGGGGCGACCGATTTTTTTTAGTAATTGAAGATATGTATAAGCATCTTGCATCTTGTATCGCGAAGCCAGCTTTTTTAAAATAAAGTTGCTAATGGACATTTTACCCCCTTCCTCGTTTTTCAAAACTGAAATGGCAAGAAACCATTATTTCATGGTAGGTTCAAAAACAAGCCTCTATTAACAGTAACCGGAAGTCATATGCGAGACAATGATAAATTGGAAGAATTCAGAGAGAGACTAAAGGGCATAGCCGTGGCCGCTGTTGACGCTGTGGACCCTGAAAAAGCGGTAAAGGAGGGGTTGAGAATACGAAATGGGTTCGTAGGGGTAGGCCCCTGTGCCTACCCAATTTGATGATGCCGCTATTTATCTTGCATGCTCACGATGGGCGGCCACGGGGGGCCGGACCTACGCGATGTTTCGTTTAAATACAATGGGTTCGTAGGGGTAGGCCCCTGTGCCTACCCAATTTGATGATGCCGCTATT
>CAYSHR010000114.1:0-2159 GCA_964430795.1 uncultured bacterium | reverse complement strand
TATCTGGGCGGCCACGGGAGGCAGCGCTTACTCACTTGGCCGATAGGGCTTCGAATAAAGTTTTTTCTTTTGTAAGGTCGGAATCTTTCGTTGTAAAAGTTTTACCAAGAGATTGTTTTTCAGGCATATTATTGTTTTGCAAGCGATAAGAAATCGCCTTTCCCTCAAAATCATCGAGGTCGGCTTTTTCAAAGACCATAAAATATATACCTTTTGGGAATCCGCCGAATTCCTCGATTCGCTTCTGCCCTATATATAACTCCATGGCAGGGGCCAGACTGACTGGAAATTCGCCTAGAAGCCTTATTAGATAAGCCTTTTTGTAAATCACCTTCTGTCCGTCTTTTTCCTTTTCAATGGGCGTCTCAAGATTTATCAAGGTTACGTCATAGGACAAAAGTTTTGCCTCTGGTGGTATATAAGCCATATTCGCCATAGCCGGTGAGGCTGTAAAAACAAAAACCAGGAAAATAACCACAGGAAATATATCTCTTTTCATCATCACTCCTTTACCATGTGGTAAATCTGATATCGTCAAATACCAGGAGTCCGGTAGCCTTCTGATCGTACTCAAAGATCACCGCCTCAACCTCGGAAGGCGCCAAGGGCGCGCCTTCATTCAAATCATCCAACGGTATCCTGACAGTATCCATAACTGTTTTTGAATTGTCGCCACCAAAGATGCCGGTTGTTATGGGAGACACTATCGATCGGTAATCTGATACCGGAACAGGCGCCTTGGTTGCTCCTCCAACCACCACGCTAACAGAAAAGTCCTGGTCCTGCCCGTGGACATTATAGTTATCCGCGGCTTCATAAACCTGAGCGACCCGAAAAGCAAGCATATCCATTTCATCAAGATCAGCCGCGGCAAGAGGAGGCAGGTCCATTCTGTAATGGGATCCACCTGCTGTCCACGAATTGACACATGAACTTGTCTGCCCGGGATACATGTCAATTTCATTCCAGGTATTTAACGCGGCATCTGAGTTTGTACCGCCGGTCCACGAGGTTGTGGTCTTTTGAGAGTCTTCCTCATAGTGGTTGATAAAAACCCGCTGGTCTCCATTATATTGTCTGTTTGCCGTGACTCCTGTGGGCCACGATGTGAAGGTTTTCTCTCCCGCGGCCATGAGCCTGTAACAGCCTCTGCCCATAAGGGTCCAGCGCATAAATCCGGTCATGAAATTTATTGCGGTTTGCTGCTGGTCCCCAATGGAGATCAGGGAGGTGTCCGGAGATGTGACATTATATGGATCGCCTCCCGGCGCCCAGACTTCATTCCACTGGCCATGGTTTGCGCCAAAGACAAAAAGGGCGCCCTTCTCGCCTGCGGATGTTTGATCAACAGGGTGGGCTCTGTCATACATCTGCATGCCCTGGAAATCGGAAACATCGCCGTCATGAGAGCCGTGCATAATGAAATAATCCACGTCGGTAAGGACAACTTCTCTAAAGGAGAAAAGCTGCCCGTCCACAGGCGCGATGGCAAAGAGAGATTTTATGGAAAAATCGAAATCATGATCGGGGTCAGCGGGATTGTGGAGTTCCCAGTTAAATTGCCACGCGGCACCAATTCCTTCGCCACCTCTTGAATGCCCCGCCAGACCGATTTTTCCCATATCGACCTTTTGATACAACGGATGAGTCGGGTCCTGGTTCCACTGCCTGAAAAGCTGGAGGTTTCTCAAAAGAACAATTCCTCGCGCGTCCATCTCCCCTGAAACGCCGCCATTTAAGAAATCCTCTTCAACTGAAATCGCGATCATGCCCCAGGAGGCAAGGTGTGAAGTGAGGTAGTCGTATCCCGGATAAGAGAGTTCCGCCGGATCGTGATTTCCGTGAACGATAAGGACCAAGGGAAAAGGACCGGCGCCCGTGGGTATATACCCCACGCCATGAAGGGGCACAGCCGACATTTTAATTCCTCTGACGAACCTGACATGGAAATCAGGGAAGAAGAAATATTGGGTAATATCTGTTGTCCTGGCGTCAGGGTCCTGGGCGTGGCCATATTCAAAAGGCGTAGAAGAGTAAGAGCCGGGCAGGGCAGGGTCCTCCAGGGTAGTGCAATCTTCGGTGGCGGTGTCGTCGTCATCATCGTCATCGTCGTCATCGTCATCATCGTGATCATCGTCGGCGTCGTCATCATCGTCGTC
>CAYSHR010000113.1:0-8909 GCA_964430795.1 uncultured bacterium | reverse complement strand
TTTCATGATGGAGAGCAGATTGCCGGCCTCTATGGTCCCGATTCAGAATGGGCTAAAGCAAATTCCGGAAAATCAACGGTAATTTCAAGAACCCAGAAACAGAGAGCAAAACTTCTTTTTGCCTCAGCCACTTTCCATCATGAAAACGCCCAGAGAGACAAGCGTGAAAACGGCATGGATTCAGCCGGTCCCAAGTTCGAGAGGGCGGCTGTAAGTTATGAGCAATTCCTGGCGAGTTTCCCTGACGCCAAAGATTCATATGAAGCGTCCTTTAACCTTGGCGAGTGTTATTTTGAAATTCAGAATTACCAGAAAGCCGTTATCCATTATGGCAAAGTCGTTGCCATGCGCAAAGACAAGGACCTTTTTAAAAGCGCCGTCAAAAATGTTGTATACGCCAGGGAACAGATTTTTACCGCAAACCCCGGATGGCCGGTTAAGCCTCCCCCCCCTGGAGATAATGGCGCCGCCGAGGATGGAAAAGGGGAAAGGGTAACTATAAACAAGGCGCCCCTCTCTCCTCAAGCCCAGGCGTGGATTACTTCCCTTGAACAACATATCAAGCTTCTGCCCGATGACAAAGACAATCCCACCATCATGTTCAAGATTGGTGAACTCTATTTTTACCATGGGCATTTTAACGAGTCCGTGACGGTTCTGAAAGAGCAGATTCGAATTTATCCCAGGAGCGAAGCGGCACAGGTTTCCATGAATCTTGTGATTGACGCCCTTGACCGGGGAGGCAAATACGAAGAGCTGAAAACCGTTGCCACCGATTATCGCAATGCCGGCGCTACCAATGTGGAGAAATTGGAGAAAATTCAAGTTGGCGCCGGTCTTAAAATCGCTGAAGAGAAGATCAAAGAGGGCAAGCACCAGGAGGGTATCAATGCCTACCTGACCCTGGTTAACGAGAGTCCGAAAAGCGAGAGAGCGCCTATCGCTCTCCATAACGCCGCGGCCACATATGTTGATATGGGCAAAATTCACGAAGCCAACGAGCTTTACCTTAGAGTAGCCAGAGAATATCCAAAGTTTGAAAAGGCAAAACAGGACCTCTTCTTTGCGGCTAATAATTACCAGAAACTTGTTGATTTCGACAACGCTGTAGATACTTATGAATTGTATTTCAATACTTATTCAGATGATGAGCATGCCAAGGACGCTCTGTATAACGCCGCCCTGCTTCGTGAGAACAATAAAGAATATCAAGAGGCCATTAACCTGTATAGAGAATATGTGAGGCGGTACCCGGATATGCCGGATGTGGCTGAGACAGCCTATTCAATTGTAAGACTTATGCTTGAAGATGGAAACGATTCGGGCGCCGAGGCGGAACTTGCCAATTACACGAACACTTACAATGACGCTGTTTTGCTTACAAGAGCTTATCTGGAATGGGGTAAGCTCGCTGAAAAACGTGGCGATAGCGAAGGAGCGGTTCGCCATTACAGACAATCGGCCGCGGTTTATATACAGGCGGCGCAGATTGATCCGACCGCCGGCGGAAAATACGCCGCGGAAGCCAAATTCCATATTGTGGATATAGATTATAACGCTTTTAAAATAATCAAGCTAAATGACCAAAAGAATATGGAGAATGATCTTATAGCGAAAGCCGAGGCTTATAAAGAATTGAATGTGAAATATAAGGAAAATCTTGATCTTGGCGATTTTGAATGGGCTACCGCGTCTCTCCATATGATCGGCATGATTAACAAGGAGTTCGCCGAAACCCTCTTTAGCGCTCCTGTACCGGCGGATTTAACTCCGGAACAGCAGGATCTTTATATTGTTAAGTTGGAGGAGATGGCTTTTCCCCTTAAAAATAAAGCCATTCAAGCTTTCCAGACCAATATTGACAAGGGCGCCTCTTCAAAGATTAGAAATAAATGGATCGATATGAGTTATGACGAAATCAAGATTTACAAACCTGAGATTGAAGAAGAGAAATATGAACTCTTCTCCTTTGAAGCCACAACAAGTTTGCCGGCGCCTTCATTCAATATGACCAGCCCGCCAGGAACCGGCGATGGTTCCACTGGAGGGACGCCATAATGCGTAAAATATTGGTTTACATAATTATTTTCGCCATTTTTACCGCTCTTGGTTGCACAGTCAGGAGCGGAAAGACAACAAAATCGATAACTTCCGACCCCTCGGCTTCTGAAGTATTGCCCACCGGTCCAAACGCCGACAAAGAACTTGTGAAGATGGGCATGAAAGCCGCCAAAAGGGGAGATTATGTAAAAGCTGAGAATTACTTTGAAAAAGCTTCCGCTATGAATCCTTATAATTCTGACGCCGCTTTTAATCTTGGTGTGGCTCAAATGAGGCTTGGCAAAGCAAATGATTCTGTGAACAGCTTGAGAAAAGCATTGGGAATCCGCCCTGGCGATAAAAAGATTGTACTTTTGTTGGGAGCGGCTCATATAAACGCCGGACAATACCAAGAAGCTCTTACCCGGTTTCAATCCGCGGAGGCCGCGGATCCTGCCAGTCTTGAGGCAAAGAACGGCATGGCGGTCGCGTATATCAAACTCAATCGCCTTCCCGAAGCCCAAAGAATCTTAAAAGAAATAATTCGCACCGACTATAATTTTGTGGATGCCCATATTAACATGGCTCTTCTTTTCCTGGCTTCGGACAAACCCGGTCTGGCTTTACAGGTTCTCAGAGGCGTTCAGAAAACCGACTCAAATAACGCCGGCGTTGAAACCAACCTTGGTTATGTGTGGCAGGAGTTGGGGAATCTGCGAAAAGCCAGGACCCATTATGAGAAAGCGGTGGATCTCGATCCTAACCAGGTTGAGGCTCTGGCAAATCTAGGCGCCATAGAACTTAAACTTAACAATATAGATAAAGCACATGATTTTCTTTCAAGGGCAGCCAAAATTTCCCCTGGAAACGCCGTTGTTATGGCCAACTATGGTGCTTCATTGCGCCAAAAGGGTTTGTTCAAGGAGGCTGAGCAAGCCTACTTGAAATCGATACAGGCTAATCCGAGATTGGCCAATACATACCACAATCTGGGCATACTTTATGCCCAAGACCTTGGGCGACCAAAAGACGCAGTGAAATATTTCAATCTATATTTACAATATTCACTGAACGATAAAGAGAAAAATACCCGTGTTGAAAAGTGGATTAAGGATTTACAGAAGTAGATATGATGGAGTATATTACACAGGTTCAAATTTTTACCGGCTCTGAGCTTTTTACAGAAGGTTTGACAATTAAATCGGCCATTCTGAATGATTGTAGTGGCCTGGAAATTGCAGAAAATATTCATAGGAACTGAAGTTTATGCCGATCTTTAGGAGGCAGGTATGCGTTTAAAAATGTTAATAACCATCCCTATCCTGGTCTTCGGCTCATTTTTGATTCCACAGGCCGACGCTCAGGAAATTATGGAGCTTGACGCCATTGTCGTTGAAGGTAGAATACAACGACCACAAGCGTCATATATTTTGCAAAGGGCGTCAGTGGATTTTGGAATAAACGCCAAGCGTAAAAGTTTTGTGAGTAAGATTGTTGAAAGCATTAACACAGAACCCTTTTAGGATTGTGTCTTTCTGTTTTCTCACTTTTTATTAATGTAGGACGTAAATTGAATTAGCGGCAATTTAATCGCGAGGAGGTTAGACAAGATGGGGAATTCCCTCATGGATGTATTGTCTTTGAAAAGCGGCGGACCGGTAATGATAGTCATTGCTGTCTTTTCGGTCATTTCACTTGCCATTATCATTGAGCGGTTTTATTTCATACTTTTCCGTTTCAATATAAATGGCCCTGCGTTTATGAAAAAAATTCAGAAGCTGGTGGAAGTTCGCAATTTTGAGCGGGCTATTCAGCTCTGCAACGCTGCTCCAAACGCGGCGTTGTCAAGGGTTTTAAAGGCTGGTCTTTCCAGAGCGGGCAAACCCGAGAGAGAGATTCAGGACGCGGTTGATGAAGTGGCATTGGAAATTCTTCCAAAACTTCAGAAACGGACTAATTACCTTCAGGTAATAGCCAATGTGGCTACTCTGTTAGGATTGCTTGGCACCATTTTTGGTATCATTATAACCTTTAACGCTGTGGCAAACGTTGATCCGTCCATGAAGCAGAAGGTTTTGACAAGCGGTATCGCAGTAGCGTTATCGACTACAGCCTTTGGTCTTATCGTGGCTATTCCAAGTCTGTTGTTCTATTCCATTCTGGACAACTTCACTGGAAAAATCATTGATGAGATCGATGAGTTTTCGGTAAAGCTGATCAACCTTATAAGCGCTGTAACTAAAACGGACTCGGCTAAAAATAAGCCATAAGCTTTATCGCGCTTAGAAAGGAATCCGGCTCATGGGAGCTAGACCATCATTACGTCGTTTTGGAAGACATGCTGAGACTTCAGATATCAATCTGATTCCGTTAATGAATGTTTTCTGCATTCTTATACCCTTTCTGTTGTTGTCCGCGGTTTTTGTACAGCTTTCCATTATTGACACCAATTTACCCAGCGCCATCTCAGAGTCAAATAAGGATGAAAAGACTGAAAAATCCCCGACTCCTGAAGTTAAAAAGCTGAACTTGACCGTGCTGATCAGAAAAGATGGTTTTACCCTTGCTGGATATGGTGGAGTTCTTACTGTTAATGAGGGCGGTGAAAAACCGGTTGACGCAAAAACCGATAATTCCAGGACCGTGATCCCCATGATTGAGAAAAAAGAGGGGAATAAGGTTGTCAAGGAATACGATTTTGTCAAATTTCAGGAACACTTGATAAAAATTAAGGAGGCTTTCCCCGGGCACTTTTCCATAATCGTACTCCCGGAATCTCAAGTTCGCTATGAGACGATTATCAAAACCTTGGATTTTAGCAGAGAATATAAAGTCGAAGGGGAGGAGCAGCCCAGGGAGTTATTCTATAACCCGGTTCTAGCTGGAGGAATTTCCTGATTTTAAGGGAGATTTTTATCTGCCTTACCGGAAAAAAGGATTGATTAATGGCTTTTGCGGCTACAAAACGAAAAAGAATTCAGGCTCGAAGAAAGCCCATCGAGCAGTTGAAGCTTACAAGCATGATCGATATGTTCACTATATTGCTGGTTTATCTGCTCAAAAGTTATTCCCCGACTGAAATGTATCAGGAGGAGCAGAAGCTTCTTGAATTGCCCTATAGTATTTCAACAAAAGAACCTGTTGAAACAACCCTTATTCAAATTTCTCAAAATATGATCACTCATAATGGCAAGCCAATTGTAATGGTGGATGCTTCAAGTGATTACCAACTATGTATTCCGGTTACAAAAAAATCCGGCAAACTGTCATATACTGAAAAGAAAATCGAAATTATTAATAAGGCCGGCAAAAAGATAATGGTGAACAGAAAGATTTTCAAATGCGAAAAGATGATTCCCGGCACTATTAATAAGTTACCGAAACTATCAGAGAAACTTAGCGCCGACAGAGAGCATTATGAGAAACTCGCGGCGAAATTGGGCAGACCATTTAAAGGTGAGATAACAATAATGTGCGATAAAGGCATTCCGTATCAAATTTTAAAACGGGTTATGTACACTGCCGGACAGGCCGGCTTTGGTATATTCAAATTTACGGCAATGCGGCGCGATTATTGATAAAAGGCCAGGCGGCGGCGAAGCTTATATTTTTCGCCATTTTGGAAAGGAAGTAAAATGGCCGGCGATGAAGCAAACAAAGTTCTGAAGTATGGTTTAGTTCAGGACGGAAAGATCATCGAGGAGGGAATTCTCTCAGAAAAAGAGGGTATTACCGTTGGCTCAGATCCTTCAAACACTATAACTATAGCTGAAGGAAAAATTCCCAGAAAGCACCGCTTGATTGAGCCTCGCGGTAAGCACTATAAGCTTCTATTGTTTAAAGGGCTTGTAGGAAAAGTATCCATTGGAAATAAGGTTTATTCTGTTCAGGAAATTGAATCTTCTGATTTTGGCGTTAAAAAAGGCGGTTATACCGAGGTGGAGCTTTCGGTCAAAAGCAAAGGAAAATTGCTTTTTGGAAAAACCACCATATTATTTCAGCTTATACCACCACCGCCACCTCCTCCCATTCTTAAACTGCCCAAGGAGCTAAAGGCCAATATTTGGAGCGGCATAGACCTCTTTTTCATTACAATAGTTCTTCTTTCCGCCTTATTTCATATCTCTCTTGTGGCTTACATGAACAGTATTGAGAGATCAGACACTCTGGGCAGCGAAGACATCGCTGAACTGACGAAACAGATTATTTCATATGATGATGTGGAATTGATAGAAGACCCCCCGGAAGATGAGGCTCTGAAGGAGACCAAATCAACCAAAGCCGGGGGTGGCGGCGGTCCGAAAGAGGAGAAGGAGAAGGGTGTCGGTGATCGCGGTCTTGTGGCTCTGATCACAAAAATGTCCAAAACCGGCGGAAGCGTGGCTGACATAATTGGCGAGGGTTCCAACGAGGATTTAGGCTCAGCCATTGGCAAATTTTCCGGTCTTGAGGTTGCGGGAAAAGGGAATGTCGGTCTTAGGAAAGGTGGTGGCGACGGAACCGGATCCGGTTCTTCGGTCAATGTTGGAGACTTGGGTAGTTACTCGCCTCTTAGCTCGAAAGGCACAGGCACTCGAGTAGAGAGAAAAGTTAAATCCAGAGTCGGCAGCGCGCCGGGGGGCGTCACTGGAAAGATAGCTCCCGCCTCTGTATATAGCGTGATTAGAAGCAGAATTGGCGGAGTTAAATACTGTTATGAGAAACAATTGAAAACAAATCCCGCCCTTGCGGGCAAGATAAGGGTTCAATTTGTAATCGGCGGTTCCGGTTCAGTCTCATCATGCTCAGTAGTAGCAAATTCTTTGGGAAACACCTCTGTTCAACTGTGCGTTTGCAGAATGGTGCGGCGTTGGAAATTCCCACCACCTGATGAGGGAACTGTAACAGTTGGTTACACATTCATCTTCAGCGCGGTTTCAGGGGGATAATTACCTTTTCTAAAGTTACAAGGTGATTTTAGAATGGATAGGGGAGTAAGGAAAGGAGCGGTTATGAAGGCTCTTAAAATTATGGTTTTCGTATTTATGATCTGTTTACTTTTAAGTACGACTCTTTTTGCCCAGCGAAGAGTCATTACCGACACATCATATATTGATCGGGTGCAACAGGTTATCGCTTGGGGAAAAGACGTTGTCAAGAATATGCAAAAACAGCTTGAAACAGCCAGGCGCGACCAGGATATGGCGGAGATTGAGTGTATTGAGAAACGCCTTGTGGATATTCAAAAACTTCTTGCTGAAATTCAGGCAGGTTTTAATAATATGCGGGAACACTCCTTTAATAAAAGGATTGATGGGCTAAGAAGGGAGTTTATTCTCATTGACCAAAAGCGAAAAATTCTTGAACAGCTTGTCAAACTCGTCAATGATTGCCTTGGCAAACCTTTCCATGACGGATTTACCGAATCTGTGGAAGAATTTTTTGGGATCTATGAGGATGATGATCCAACATTCAGCGGATGGGAAGATTATTGGCCGGAGCCATTACCGCCTATTTATGAACCAAGACCAGCCAGTTTGGCGGACGACGAATAGGCTTAGGCGATGCGGTATTTTTTATTGATTATTTAGTTTGAATTTTATTGGATGGTATGAGTAATCGTCGAAGCCTTTTACGGCTGCTACTATTTTTTGTAATCGGGATTGGATTATTTCCTGGATCAATTGGTGCCTTTGATAACACTGATGGCATCAGGTTTGGCGCTTTTTCCATACATCCGGCTATATTTACATCCATCAGATATGTGGATAACATATACTTTCTACCCAACGATTATACCCCTGAAAATGAATTCTCAGTTCCTCAAAACCTTGAGACCGATTTTGTGGCAAATGTCCAACCCTCGATTCTATTTGACCTGAGCGTTCCGACTTTTACCGCCCAATTGGGATACAAATTCTATAATGATCAGTATATGGGCTATGACGATCCTGGAAATAATCACAGTAATATGAGCGCAAGCAATCATACTTTCAGTGGGCTCCTGGATTACCAGGCGCCTTTCGGGTTATTACTCAAAGTCCAGGACTCCTACACAAACCAGGAAGTCTATGAGGACAATAGTGATTTTGCCAACTTTGTCCAGGGAGAACAGGTTCACAACGACGCGCGGGGTCTTGTTGGATTCGCTTATGGTCCTGAGGATAATCTATACCTGGCCTATACATATGTAAATATTATTGATCAGTTCGATAGATATCAGGATTTCGACAAAATGACCCACATGCACCAGGGAGACATAAAGTTCAAATTTTTCCCCAGAACCGCCTTTCTTTCCCATGGTGGTTACAATATTGTGGACTATACAGACCTTCAGGGTTATGACTCTGTGGCATACTATGGGCAGGCAGGTCTCAAAGGCCAAATTACCCGCCACATGATTCTGACCATGCTCGCCGGATACAATTATTATGATTATAGGGCAAGCGCCGATGGTCAGGGACCGACCGGAGACGCTGAACTTGCCTTTGTATGGCAAAACAGCACCAAACTGGCTTTCGGGTATAAAAGAAGATTCAAGGACGCTGTTAATACAAACTATTACACCTCGGATGAAGTTTATCTCACGTTCAACAGGTTGTGGGTAAGCAGACTCAATACAAGCCTTTTTGGAAGCTATCAATATAATGAATTCTCTGAGCCAATCTCCAGACATGAGGATTTCATTCAAGGAAATCTGGATGTCACTCTGCGCCTGATATTCTGGTTGTATACAGGGGTGGGATATCAGATAGAGCATAAACTCTATAATGATGACGCTGTAGATGAAGCTACAACCCGCAATACGGTTTTATTAAAAGTGATTGCTCAATTCTAATGTTTGCCTCCATTAAAAAACCCCTGTTTATCCTCCTGGCCTTCTTCCTTTT
>CAYSHR010000112.1:0-8963 GCA_964430795.1 uncultured bacterium | reverse complement strand
ATCTCCCCCGATCTCAAACCCTGCCGCCTTGCTCCCTTGTCACTGAACGATTACAAAAAACTTTTGAACGAAAAAGAGGGCTTTGATTCGGGGTTCCTGTTTAAGGATTTGATATTCTCCGACACGGACTTTTTTCTTTTCCGTCTTGTTGTGATTTTGCGTTTTCTATTTTTGTAGATGATTCAGCAGGTCAGTCGCGGCGGCTTTCATCGCGGATTTTCGAGATTTTGGCGCAGTGGCGCGCCTCGCGTAAAAGACCGGTTTGCCCTCCGTTTGGATCAGATCACGGATCAGCGCGTACAACCGACGCTTCAATCAAAAACGCCTGGATAATCGTCGTCCGGGACGTCGTAAGCGTTTAGCGCCATTCCTTTAATTGAGCCGCGGCGCCGGCTTTTTGCCTTTGAAAAGAGTCAGGAGAAGGCCCGAGAGGAGGTATACCTGCCCAATGATAAACAGGGCGACCTGAGGTTCGCGAATGATTATAACCATGAGAACGATCATGGAAAAGAGAATGCCAAAGGTATGTTTTCTAAAAAGCTCCTTGTCTTTCATGGCCCAGTATTTGACCTTGCTTACCATAAGGAGAGAAACAATCATGGTTAGAACGAGGAAAAGATTCGGCGCCTCCGCCACACCGTTTTTTATCCAGTCGATGTGATGCAAAAACAGAACTGTGGATGAAATTATTCCCGCGCCCGCTGGAATGGGCATTCCCAGAAACCATTTGCCGTCATCAGATCCGGCCTGGACGTTAAACCTTGCCAGCCTTAACGCCCCGCTAATGGTAAACAAGAGCGCCACTGTCCAGCCCAACCCTTGTGAGAATGAATGGCGCAAAGCGAATTGGTACACAAGAAGACCGGGCGCCACCCCAAAACTGATAAGGTCCGCAAGAGAATCAAACTGGATTCCGAATTCGGAGGTTGATCTTCCCATCTGTTCCGTCAAATACGCCGGCAAGAACAATAGCCCACGCGGCATATATAAAATTCCCGTCCATGGTCTTGCTGATGGAGAGAAACCCGGCCATAAGCCCGGCGGCGGTAAGGAGGTTGGGAAAGAGATACGCTCCTTTTTTAAGCCTGTCTTTTGGCCTGGGGGAAATATCCTCAGCGTCAACTTCATCCACGTTCATATCTTTATTGATGGTCTGATTGTCCATCTGAAATTACTCCCATTATTGTATCGCCCGCGTATACTCTTTCACCCATGGCGCACAGAAGTTCCGTATCAGGCGGTAGATGGAGATCGACCCTGGAACCAAAGCGGATCATGCCGAACCTTCCCCCCCTGGCAAGAGTCGCCCCAATGCCCACCCTGCAAACTATTCTCCTTGCGATAAGGCCGGCTATCTGGTTCACCACGATTTTCCGCCCGTCATCCAATTTCATAATAAGGGCGTTCTGCTCGTTATCCAGAGAAGCCTTTTCAGATTTCGCGTTAAAAAATCGGCCCTTGTTATAGATTATATCCTCAACTTTACCGGAAAGAGGCGCCCTGTTTACATGAACATTAAAGGGAGACATGAAAATTGATATTTTTAAAGACGGCTCATCGAGAAATCTATCTTTTTCATAATGATCTATAGCTACAATGACGCCATCGGCAGGGCAGAGAACCTCATTGGCAACACCAGGGCAACGCCTGTTCGGGTCTCTGAAGAAGGCCACGGTAAAAATAAAAAAAGCGAGCAGGATTAAATTTAACCAACACGGCGCGCCAAAAAGATTCGCCAAAACCAGTATCAGCAAAGATCCAGCGATAAAAGGACGCCCTTCTTTTGCTACAATTCCCCTACGTATCATAAAGCCCTTCAAAAGATTAAGAGGGATGAACGCTTTTTAACTTATCAGTTTAGAAGATCACTCTTTTGTTACTTCGATATTTAACAAGGATTTTCTGAATTCTATCTTTGCCTATCAACTTCCTTTTCTGCATCAACTTCCTTTTGAAGTCCTGTTCAGGTGTAAGATATTTTCTTTTTGTCATCTCCACTATTTTTTTGTCAAGCTCTCTGTGTTCCTCAACGCATCTCTTTAATTCATCATCTTCAGTGATTAACAGAGATATCAACCTCTCGTCAGCAATGGCCATTTCCACTCCTTTCGAGCAATTATGATTTTTCCGCCGCGTCCGGCGTTCTGATATAATGTGGGTTAAAATTCCCGGAAGTCTTTCCACGTCTTATCTCTCTGCCTCCCAAGGCAGCAATGGTTACAGCATTATGATAACACAAAAAGGGCGGAGCAAAAAGGAGATCGTTCCCTGCCGCCTTTTCAAAAACCGATTTATACAACCAGGCCCCCTGCCCTATCATAAGAGCGCCGGGTTCCATCATTCTTGCCAACTCTCCTGGAGAAATCACCATATCCTCTTCTGTTCTCTCCAGGTTGCCTCCTCCGTCGCCTCTAAAAAAAGCGCAATAAACCTCCCGTTTTTTGGCGTCGGTCACGACAACCAGAGTTTTTTTTGCATAGGCAAAAGGAAAGGCGAGAGCCTCCAGTGTATTTACACCTGCCGTGGCCGCGCCAGTGGCTGTGGCGAGTCCTTTGGCTGTTGACAACCCCACTCTCAAAGAAGCAAAGCTTCCAGGGCCAACACCACAGCATATCCCATCTATCTCTTTGATATCCCAGTCGATTTTAGTCAGCAGGTCATCGATGACAGGGAGGAGAAATCCAGCGTGCCCTTTTGATGCTTGAACTCCGCAATGAGCCACAGGGGTTTCCCCCTCCACCAATGCCACAGAACCGAAAGGGGTGGAGGTCTCAAGAGCCAGAATTCTCATTAGAAATTAATCACCTTTTCAAACATTGCTTTGATGCTATAGGAGAATCTTGATAGATCATTATAGAGAATCAGAACAATCATTGTGGCCAGCATGGCAAAGCCAACCCGCATGATCGTCTCCTTTACCTTCATGCTTATAGGTTTTCTCCTTATCATCTCAACTGTATTCAGGGCCAGGTGTCCGCCATCAAAAACCGGAATGGGCAGAAGATTCACCACCGCGAGGTTCAAGGAAATTATGGCCATTAAAAGAAAGAAAGGGAAAATTCCCATTCTCGCCGACTCGCCGGCCATAACAGCAATGGTGATGGGACCGCCGATGGCTTTTGGTGAAACATCACCGGAGAAGATAAATCCAAAAGCTTTTAAGGTTATTACAGTCCAGTAAACAGATAGTTCCATGCCTCGTTTCAAGATAGTAACTGGGTTGAGATATTTTTCCGGTCGAAGATCCGTGGGCTCATACGCCGCCATTCTCGCGATACCGATCTTGCCGTAGGCATATTCCTCGCCCATAAGGTCTTTGCCTTCCACAAGCTCAGGGGTAATTTTCAATTCCATGGGAGCGCCATTGCGGATAACGCCTATTGAAAGCTCTTTACCTGGGCTGTCATGGATTATCCTGGTGAACTCCATCCATCCGGCAATCTTCTCTCCATTTACTTTGACTATTTTGTCGTTTACTCTAATCCCGGCTTTTGCCGCGGGGGAATCATCACCCAAGACCTGATATATGTACATATCGGTAAATTCCATGCCGTAGGAAGCCAGGCCGGCGCCTTGGGCACCAGGGAGAATCACCTCTTTCTTTACCCAATCGTTTTCCGGTTTTTCCCAGTTTTCAGCCACCACCAGGGCGTGATCTTTTCCATCAGTAAGAAGCCTCTCCAAAGTTTCCTGATAATAAATTCTTTTATCGTCAACTTCCACCACCTGTACGCCGGTGGTAATTCCGGCCTGGGCCGCGATGGACATGGGGTTTTGCACGCCGATTACAGGGCGCAAGCCGTTCTGCCCCACTCCGATAACACCTTTGGGAACAATGAGTTTTAAAACAATTTTATCTTTTTTTATTTTGGGACTAACCAGGTAGGAATCAACGCCCTTTGCCCCATCGATCTTTATCCAAACCGGGGTTTTCTCCTTTTCGTTAAATAGAGCCAAGAGCTCCTTCCAATTGGAGAAGCCCTCTCCGTCCACATCAACAATCTTGTCATTTACTGAAAAACCTAGATTCTTCCCATCGGAATTGATCTTGGAAAAAAGAGGCGACCCGCCGGATTTGCCTACAATCAATTTTCCTTGAGTTTCATAGAGTTGGAAAATATTCTTTACAGCGGATTTTTCAGGAGTAACTATTTTCTCTATTCTCTTACCATCCCGTTCAACAACTATGTTTGTGGCCATTTCAGGACGAGCCTCAAATATCTCTCCCATATCATCCCAACGCCAGATTTCCTTTCCCTCAATTGCTACGATTCTATCGCCGGGCAAGATGCCGGCTTTTGCCGCCGGTGAATCGGGAGATACTTCACCAATGAGAGTAGTGGGAGTGGGAAAACCCACCAGGAACATTATGGAAAAAATCAAAAAAGCCAGAACCAGATTCATAAAAGGACCGGCAAAAACCACGGCGCTTCTTTGATATGCCGGGCGAAGAGTAAATGCCTTCTTTTTATCTTCTTCTGAAACATCGTCGTCATCGATCTCACCGACAAACTTTACATAGCCGCCAAAAGGTATCCAATTCAGACGATACTCGGTTTCTCCTTTTCTGAATTTGACAATAGACCGGCCAAAGCCGATAGCAAAAGCCTCGACTCCGATTTTGAAATATTTGCCAACTATAAAATGCCCAAACTCATGAAAAAGCACAACAATTGAGAGCAGGACAATGAACATTAGAATTGTAAAAAGCATTGTTAAACGCTCCTAGTTTTATGAATCGATTCGGAGGCTGATAGACGAGCCCGCTTATCTACTTCCATCACATCTTCCAGACTAGAAAGAGGGTGATGGTCCATATTATCAAGAACATTATCGATGGTGCCGGGAATATCCAAAAAGGGAATTTCATTATTCAAAAAACTCTCCACCGCGATTTCATTGGCCGCGTTTAAGGCTGTGGCCATGGATTCCTCCCCATTTAGCGCGTCAAAAGCCAATGCCAGGCATGGAAAGGATTTGGTGTCCGGATTGTAAAAATTGAGTGATTCCATAGCTTTTAAATCCAGGGGCGCCATGACATTATCAAGGCGGTTCGGGTATGACAGGGCATAAGCGATGGGGCCTTTCATGTCAGGAACTCCAAGCTGGGCGATAATCTGGCCGTCAACATACTCCACCATGGAATGTATAATGCTCTGGGGATGCACTACAACCTCAATCTTATCTGCCGGCGTATCAAAAAGCCACCTTGCCTCAATTACCTCAAGCCCTTTATTCATAAGGGTGGCCGAGTCGATGGAAATTTTGCGACCCATGTTCCAATTCGGATGAGCAAGAGCCATTTCCGGTGTAACTCGTGCCATTTCCTTCTGCTTCCACCCTCTGAAGGGTCCTCCGGAGGCTGTGAGCAGAATTTTTCTCAGCTCATTGGAGTTATGACCTTCCAGACTTTGAAAAATCGCTGAATGCTCAGAATCAACAGGTATGAGTTTTACACCCGATTCCTTGACTTTTCTCATAAAAAGAGAGCCGGCCGTTACAAGAGTCTCCTTGTTGGCAAGGGCAATCTCTTTTCCCTCTTCTATGGCTTTCCATGTGGGCAAAAGGCCGGCCGCGCCCACAACCGCCACAACCACCATTTCAGCTTCAGCATGGCAAGCGGCCTCACAAAGGCCCTCTTGCCCCCAGACTACTTTGGTATTCCTTGTTTCAATGAGCTTTTCAAGACGCTTCGCGTCCGCCTTCTTTATAACAGACACCAGTTTTGGCAAAAAGTTACGAACCTGATCCGCCAGAAGATCAATATTTCTTCCCGCGGCCAGAGAAACTATTTCAAAATTATCCGGGTTATCCGAAACAATCCGGAGAGTGTTTTTTCCTATGGAGCCGGTACTGCCTAATACCGCGATTTTCTTCATTAATTTACGCCGGTTATTTTTAATTGTGTCATAATTTTTCCATCTAAATCAACTGCTGTTCATTCAATTTTGTAATAATCCACATTACAAAAGTTAACTTTACTCTAAAGGGCCCTTTGAAATCAACGGTTTTCACAACATCTTGAAAAAACCCCATTGACAGCACAGCCTTTCCGTATGATACATTAACAAAATTCAGATTTGGTTTTGAAGTTCAGAGCATAAAAAGAAGGGTTAGCCAAGGATGAAAACCAAAATCAATCACTGGTTGCGGGCTATAGGTCTCTTCAGGGGATTCTGGCTTGTGAGTCTTATCCCCGTATCCATGGGCGCCACTGTGGCCTGGTGGGAGGTGGATAAATTCTCCCCCGGCCTTTTCGCCCTTACTTTAATCACTGTCTGGGCGGTGCATATCGGGACAAACCTGATAAACGACTACTACGATCACATCTCCGGTACAGATGATATCAACCAGGTTATCACCCCCTTTTCCGGTGGAACAAGAGTAATTCAGGAAAACCTTTTGCCTCCAAAACAAATCAGGAATGTGGGATATCTCTCTTTCGCCGTATCTGGAGCGCTGTTTATTTTACTGGCTGCCATGACAGGGTGGACATTGCTTATTTTTGCTGCCCTGGGTCTCTTCTCCGGTATCGGGTACTCGGCAAAACCTTTGTGGCTCTCATACAGGGGCGTCGGCGAATTTCTCATCTTCCTGAATTTCGGCCCTCTCCTTGTTCTTGCATCCTATTACACCCAAACCCTGACTTTTTCCTTTCCACCATTAGCCGTTGGAATTGTACTGGGGCTCTTCTCATCGGCCATTATCACCATCAACGAAATACCCGATATTGACGCCGACACAAAGACCGGCAAAAACAATCTTGTAGTCCGATACGGCAAAGCATTCGGCATAACCCTCTGGTCGTTTCTTCTCTGGTCCGCCGTGCTTCTGATTATTCCTTTTTGTATAAGCGGACTATTTCCTTTAACCGCCCTTGTCGGGTTGTTGGCGGCAATACCCATCTTTCTTCTGACCTGGAACGTCAGAAATAAGACGTCCACCATGGAAGGAATTGTGACTCGCTGCAAATTCTCAATTTTCTCTTTCGTGGGAGCTTGGCTTCTCTTATCAGCAGGTTTTTTCGCATCCGGGATAATGACATGAACGTCGCGATTATTGGGGGCGGTCCGGCAGGCGCCATGCTTGCCCACAGGTTAGGAAAAGCCGGTGTCGTCTGTACATTGTTTGAAAAAAACGGCGCCTGGGAAAAACCTTGCGGCGGCGGCCTTCCTTCAAAAGCCAGAGAGAATATCCGGGAAATCCATGAGTTTGAAGGCCCCTATAACGAGATCACTCTTGGGGAATTCGTCGCGCCAAGCGGCTTGTCCATCACTCTTGACAGCAAACGCCCTATGTGGATCGTTTCAAGAAAAATACTGGGTGCCCACCTTCTTAACCTGGCAACATATCATGATTCGGTTACTTTTAAAAAAGAGGCGGTAAAAGAAGTCAGAAGAGAAAAATCCGGCTTTACCGTAGTTGCTGAAAAGGAGGAATCTTTTGATTTTGTAGCCGGCGCCGATGGTTGCAGATCGAAAGTTGGTAAATTGGTCAAAAGAACTATTCCAAAAGAGTTCATTACAACTTGCGTGGGTTTTTTTATCGAGGCAAAAAATGACAAAAAAGCCACTTCATGGTTACTAAACACGCCCGGTTATCTCTGGGCTTTTCCAAGGCCCGACGCCATCTGCGTTGGAGGCGGATCATCAGACAGCCGGCTGTCTATTTTTACCTATTCAAGGACAAAAATAGCAAGGCGGTTTCCTGGGAGAAAAATATTATCCAAATGGGCCGCCCCTATTCCATTTATAAGAGACCCGTCACTTTTTGATCTCTCTGTTTGCGGCAAAAACTGGGCTCTTTTAGGTGACGCGGCAATGCACGTTGACGCCCTTACCGGTGAGGGAATCTATTACGCCTTACTGGACGGGTGTTTTCTGGCCGAGGCGATAATTGATGAAAAACCGGAAAAATATGACTCCATGTGGCGGGACAGTTATTATTCCCATCTTCATAAATCATCACTGATCTCGAGTAAATATTACAAACCGAAAATGATGGAAAAGATTTTCCGCATTGCCAATGGCAGCAAAACAATGAGAGGATTTCTCACGGACATGCTTTCCGAACAACCTGACTATGTAAAAGCGGGAAAGGACTTTTCCAGACTTTCCCGGCGCGTATTACTGGAATATTTCCGGAGCAGACTTTGAGACCGAGCATTCAGGACCAGATTAGATTCGCCGCCGGGTTCACATATTGCCTTGCCACAAGTTTCATATATTACGTAACTCTGGTTCAATTCGGCCTGATGCACCACTTTGAAAAAACTCTCCTTCTGTCACCTTCAAACATCAATATCAGCCTCATGGCTATGGGGATTTTCGGCATAGGCGGTGGTATTGGAGCCGGAGTTATCATTGATAAAACCAGGCCCAGGCTCCAGGGCCTTTTGGGAGTTGTCGGATCATGTTCCATCATAGCCTTCGGTCTGGCGATTTTATCATTTCAGATCACCCACGTCATTCTTCTGGTTTTGCTCATGGCCGCCATGGGGCTGAATCTGGGAGTGCTCATCGTACTGCTTCTACTTGTATTTAACAGGTTTATTCACCTGAGAGTCAGAGGGCTTTTCGCGGGACTGGCCACAGCGGCGGCCTATTTCGCCGCAAATGTCATGTCCATCTATATAAAAGAACCGGTGATGTTCGGCACTGTAAACGCCATTGCCATCGGCACAAACATTATCGTTCTGATCTTCATTTGGGATTACAGCAAAAGCGCCCGGCTTCAACCTATGGGACAATCACAAAAGGATTCTTTGCGCCCAAAAGCTCTTATGGCTCTTATGCTGTTGATACTTGTCGATACCTATTGCTTTTATCCTGTAGGCAAAGAAGGCTTTGGTCCAAATCCCATTTTGGTCGAAACCTGGGACTGGCTGAAAAACGGAATATGGCACCTCCTTATTCCTCTTATGGCGGGAATATTTTCTTTTAGCCTGGGCAATCGCCGCCTTA
>CAYSHR010000111.1:0-8994 GCA_964430795.1 uncultured bacterium | reverse complement strand
TCTTGTTGACTATAACAAGGGCATCGGCGCCTTTCAGGCCGAAACCGGCGGCTTTTTTCTTTCCCAAACCATACAGGAGTTGGGCATCGTCTCATCTCTAGTGATCTTCCTAGCGTTATTTCATTTTCCGATAAATGAAAAACAAAAACTTCTTCCCATATGGGTTTGGCTGGTCTTTCCCTTGATTGTTTTCTCCTTCGCGCCGTCAGACCTGGCCAGGTTCGCCATACCCTCCATTTCCGCGGCTGTTCTGCTTATCGCCATAATTAAAACGGGCAAGGCCGGCAGATGGATACGGTATACCTTTCTTGCCCTTGTTTTTGCCCTTCACTTGAACTCTACTATTACTCTTGCAACCGAAAAGGAGTCATGGCTTTTCCTCCATTCCGAAGAGGCGGGAAAAGAAAAAAACAGCCCGTGGCGTCTTATGGAAAATGCTATGGGCGCCATAGATGTTTCATATTGGAACAAGGTTTGCGTGTTCCAGGAAATATTTCCAAAAAAAATCTGCGCTGAACATCTGCAATTTATGATATTGAAAAAACACCCTCGTTCAAAAGTCCAAATCGTCAGTCTCTTTAACAACACTGATGACGACTATATTCGACTCAAAAAATGTATGGAAAATCCAGGAGTAGTTATTTACTGGACCGACAATCCGGCAAAGGATTGGCCGGATAAGGAATCTGTCGCCAGGGTAGGCAAGTATGATCCCTCGGTGCCCACCATTGACGGCAGAGGCGTTTTGCGACCCGAGAATGTAGAGAAGCTGTTGGCCCTGGGAGATCTTCCTGAAAAGTCGCCGGAGATAATTTCAGGATACACCGGGTCCGTTGATTTCCCCTTTACCGATGGAATTGAAAACGTCATCCATTTTTATTTTAAAAAAGAGTAATTTAAAAAAGGTTCTAT
Source organism: uncultured bacterium (assembly GCA_964430795.1). Taxonomy (GTDB): domain Bacteria; phylum Lernaellota; class Lernaellaia; order JACKCT01; family CAYSHR01; genus CAYSHR01. Next base: position 8,082 of record CAYSHR010000111.1, on the reverse strand, counting down.
TTCTATTCTTTTATCAAGCTGTTTTGGATTAAATATCCGGCGATTGCCTGCCCTGAGACTATATGTCCATTTTCGTTATAGTGTAGATTGTCATCAAAAACCGTGGGAAATAACTCGGTTTTTTGAAAATAGGGCAAAAGGCTGTGAACAGGAAAAGGAGAGGTCGCGCCATATTGTTCAAAGAACCTGAAAATCTCAAATATATATTGGTCAGACGCGGGAAATGCTCCACCCTCCGTTCCTTCGGGATCGACCATCAAGCACTGGTTTTTGTTGTAATGCTGGTATCTGGGAAGAATAAACAGGATGTAATTTGCGCCCATGCTCTTGGCCAGGTCAGCGGTTTTTTCTATTGTGTTTGTTGTTGTTTTAAAATACGGCTTTGTTTTATCAAGGTCGTTTCGCAAAAAGAAATAAGAGGTCTTGCGATCATTTATATCAAAAAGGGCGCCCCGTTCTATTTTTAGCGCGTCAAAACCGGTGATTTGATTTATCCAATGGTTTAAGTCGTTCATTTCAAATAAAAGGCTGAGCCATACCTTAAGGGCGAAAAAGATGGTCAGCTCGCCATCAAGGTTTTCACCAAAATTTTCAAATCGTGAAATAGTGGTAAGGTCTTCGGAAATATCGGTTATATCAAAGCTTTGAATTATCAAATCAGGATTATATTTTTTGCCGATCTGCTCAAGCTGTCTCAAGTGCAAAATCGGACTTGAAGCAGACCATCCAAAATTGGCGACGTTTATTTTCATTTTTGGATATTCTTTTTTTAGAAGTCTCTCTGTTACAAAAGGAAAACTAGTAAATGGATCTCTCAATCCGTAGCCATAGGTGAAAGAGTCCCCAAGAAAAATGATGTTAAAAGATTCCACTGTATAGTTGGCGGAGGGAAAATCGGGCATTACCCCATCATGATTGGCAACTCCGGGAACAGGTAAAGGGCGATGATCGTAGTTGAGTTGAAATTTCTTAAAGATAAAAGTTTTTAAAATAAAAGGTCCTGCCATAGAAAGTAAGACCAGGCAGATAATAGAAGAGAGAACAAAAGTAATAAGCTTTTTTCTGTATTTAAAAATGGGTTAATTTTCCTTATCAGTATTTGAGGTTTTCATTTTCTTTTATCCTGTATAATAATAATATAGAATTTTATTAAAAGCTATTTTGACCTATCTTATTCTTTTTTCCGTTGAGGCGTCTTACTGGCATGTGGAAGAATTATCTGAATCACGACAACTTAAAATGGGAGCTTTTGGTTCTTTTTGGTTATGCCTTCTCGGTGGTTCTCATTTGCCGCCCCATGCCCTGGAACATGGGGAGCAGTACCATAGGAGGCGCCTTTCTTTTTCCCACATTATGGTCCTTCGAGTTTATCTCTCACAATATTTTAGAAAACGGCGCCGTCCCTTTTTTCACAAAGCTTATAAACTTTCCCGAAGGAGGAAGCGTCACTTTTATTGGCTGGGCATATATACCCGCTGTTCTTATGGGAAAAATTACAGGCCTGAGTGTAACCGCATGGGTTAATTTTAACATTCTCCTCTTTCTGTGGATGGGATGTTATTTTACCTACAGGTTTGCCCTGCTGTTAACAGAAAACAGAATGGCTTCATTTTTTGGAGGATTGGCTTTTGGAACAAGCCCATATGTTATTTCCCTGGTTTACAATGGGCAGATTGAAAAGCTCTCTACCTTTCTCTTTCCGGTTATCGCCATAGCCATATGGAAAGTAATCAATTTTCGAAAAATCTGGATAGTAATTTTGGGGATTGCCTTCGCGATTCTGGTTTCAACAAGCCCATACAACGGTATTCTCGGTGCAATATTAGCATTGGCCATAGGAATTCCCTCGATAATCACCAAAAATTCGAAGGTCGCCTTTTCTCGCCTGGCTTACTTAATGACGGCGGCTTTGGTTTGCCTTCTGTTTACCTTGCCCTTTCTTTTTTATTGGACAAAATCTCAACCCCGGGACGGCATGGAGCCCCTTTTTCTACCGGCGAATCAATTGCAATTGCCAAACAACAAAACAGAAACCGGCCAACTAAATAACGCCGGTATTTATGGCTGGTTTTTTATTGATAAATGGGTTGACAAAGAGGCCGGCGTCGAGATTACACCAATCATTCATGTGCATAAGTTGGGGTGGATTGTTATTCTCCTGAGTCTTGCGGCTCTTATCCTTTCATGGAAAACGGTGGCGGAAAAAAGTAAAACAGCTTTTCAAAAATTCTATTCCATCCCCTTTTTGCTTTATTTAATTCTTGTTTTTTTTATTATCGCCTCCGGCTATTCTTTGGCTTTGGGTCCTTTGGAAAACAGCTTTATGGGATATGCTATTCCCATGCCTCTTTATTGGCTCTATCTGGTTTTTCCAAAAATCGGAAGTTTCTCTATGCCCTACAGGGCCGCCTCCATGGTGATGCTTTTCGCCTCCGTCCTGGCGGCAATGGGACTGACAGGTATCCTTAAACGAACTTCACGTAAAAAAGGGATATTGATTGGAATTGTTGCTATCCTGTTGCTTCTTTTTGAATTCAATGTAATTCAATTATACCGAAACCCGTTGCCGGTCAGTAAAAAGAAAATTCCCAAGGTCTATTTTGATTTATCAAAAATGGAAAACCGCGGCCCTGTTCTTGATGTCCCAAACGAATCCCATGGATTTTATCCTGGAATAAACGGGCCATACATTTTTTTTCAAACCATTCATAAACATCCTGTGGTCATCCAACTAAACTATGGACCCCTTCATCCAATAGAGAAGGATGGATTCCACCTGTCTCTTAAAAGGGCAATTCATAATAGCATTGATGATAAAATACCCGGATCGTTACAAGACTATTCGGTTGATTTTAAATATCTGGTTCTTCATAAAAAATGGTTGACAGATGAGCAGGTTGAAAGGGTCGGCGTTTTTCTAAATCAAAAACTGGAATTGATAATGGACTACAAAGATGATGGAATTGTCCTTTATACTATAAAGTCACAAGGTCAAGATTCCCAAGGCAATGATAAGGATCCGGAGTATTTTACAAATCCCCATCTACATGGGGATTGCCCATAAGAGTCCTTCTTGAAAAAGGCTTATCATAAACAAAGAGCTTGACCCTGTTCTTCTTAGCTATTGGAGGACCAAAAATAAGAGGTAGAATTTCAGGCAAAATTGAACCGGGAAGCATCAAGTCCTCATGAAGCATAAACCGTGTAAGACCTATGTTTTTAAGGGCCGCGAGGTCATGATTAATTGCTTTTTCAAGGCTCCTCTCCCAGGGAGTTTCCTCTTTCAGACAACTGAGCAATCTTTTGGCTTCCTCTAGTCTTTCCATTTTATTTAAAGGATCACCTGAGATATGAGATGAGGCATCGTAAACTTCCTTCGTGTTTCCGGCAAGGGCAAACAGATTAATAACAAGGTTGTTTTTTGCCAATGATTTTGAAAAAGGAAAATTCGTCGAGGCGAAGTTGGAATAGGCAATAGGGCGATTATGAAAAATCTGGTTTGTGACAAAGCGATTGAGAGCTTTCATTTTAAATCGAATGGGTAAATCAAGAACCGCCAAGTCGGACGTCTCTTTTTCCAAAGCCGCCACCGGACCAACAGGGCTGATTTTCTGTTTTTCCATTGGGATCGGCGTCCCGGACATTAACCCGATTTCAGCCATGGCCAACGCTAGTAAAAAAAGAAATATCCCGCCCCTCCATTTATTGTCTTTCCATAAGCCGGACAACCCTATTCCAATAGCCAGGGCGAAACATAAATGGGTCATCAAAAAAAAGCGGTATGGAAAATCCATGCTGTCAAAAAATGGAATTATCTTCATAAACAACAAATAGGGCATAGGTATCTCGTGACCAAAAACAGAAACCGCGTCCCCCGCGAAAATCAGCTTTGGACCCATGGCAAGTACGGAGAAAAATATTCCAATCCCAGTCCAACGGATTATTGCCATCTTTCGTTTTTTATAAAAAAGCACAAGGGCGATGAGCGAGGGTATGACAAACCCCAGGTATCCAAGGTGAAGATATTTCTCTTCCTCCTTATCGCCAAAATCTTTCTTTACAAAGAAGGCTAAAAGATCGGCGCTGTTGCTATGGTGAAAAACGGTGCTTCCAACTATTGGGCGGGTTACATTATTTGGGTCCTTGGAAAAGTGCAGAAATGAAAGGACTATTGGAATTATAAAGATCGCGAAAAGCCCTGCCGCGACTATTATTCTTTTAAGATACCTTTTTCTGCCAGGTGAAAACATTCTGATAATAATTATGCAGGCTACCAATAATGATAAATACATACCAAAATACCAATGGCTCGCCACGGCGGCTACCCACCAGGCGCCGGCTGACAGAAAAATAAGCAGGGCGATTCTTTTTCTATAAAGTCGGTTTCTCCTTCTGTCCATATTGACCAGGGGCAAAAAGCAGGCCAGAAAAAGAGGGAGCCAGGCCACCTGGAGAAGCTCTGTCACGCCGTTATTCACGTGGGCTAGATTGACCGGGCATAGACCGAATAAACCACCTGATAAAAACCCTGACCAAAAATCCCCGGTGAGTCTTCGCGCCAGAAAAAACATAGCCCAACAACCAAAGATAAGATTGGCAAGCACCAGCATGTTGAATCCGTTTATCACGCCAAATATCCATACAAAGGGAATTGTCGCGACTCCTCCAATGGCGTCAGCCAAGAAAATGGTTACGCCGTCAGGATAATGGAGAAATGTGTTTTTTATAGGAAAAGGGCGCCCCAGAGCGGCTTCATGGCTCTGCCAGTGGCGTAAATAGAGATGGTTGTAAACGTCGGAAGTATTGTTGCCCCAGACCTCTGAACCAGGATCAACGGGGCCGAGGAAAACCATCACAAGTAAAAAATAGGCGCAGATAACAATGACATTTTGTTTGAGGGATTTTGAAAACATGAACCGGATTATAGCGCATTTTTGCATCATCCGGGTAATTTCAATTAAGGCAGTCAACCATGAAATAGCACTGGGTCATCATGAAGCAGAAGAGAAATGTGGGCAAGCCGGGAATCAAGGACTGAATATCACTCATTGACTTTCATAAAAAGGAGCCGTAGCTTTATTGCTTATGGCCAACTTGAACAGGATGAACTATGAAGCATGACGCGATACTTACTGAAAATATTTGCAGGTCGTTTAAAAAAAAGGGAGGAAAAGGAAAAAGGAAAAAAACTGAAGACGCTCTTAAAAATATAAGCTTTTCAGTAAAACAGGGGGAAATTTTCGGGTTTCTTGGTCCTAACGGCGCGGGAAAGACGACCCTGATAAAAATCTTTACAACTCTATTATACCCCACCTCAGGCAGAGCTTTTGTCGCGGGTTACGATGTGATTAAGGAGACAAGGAAGGTGCGCCCTTTGATTAACATGGTCTCCGGCGGAGAGACCAGCGGTTTTGGAATTTTAACCGTGGAGGAGAACATATGGATGTTCAGCCAATTTTACGGAATTAAATCCAAAGTCGCGAAAGAAAGAGCCAGGAGATATCTAAAGCGTTTTGATCTTTTGCCTGACGCTCGCACCAAAGTAAACAAGCTTTCAACCGGCATGCGCCAGAAAATGAATATTATCAGAGGACTCGTTACCGATCCCCAGGTTCTTTTTCTTGACGAACCCACTCTGGGCCTGGATGTTCACACTGCCAGAGAGGTAAGGTCCACCATCGAGGACTGGGTGGGAGAGAATCCGAGCAAGACGGTTTTTCTCACTACCCATTATATGGCTGAGGCCGATGAGCTTTGCGACAGAATCGCCATTATCGACAAGGGAAAAATCATCGCTTGCGACACTCCTTCTCAACTCAGAATCGCCGCCGGAACAGAGATGACTTACAAGCTGAGACTAAAACCGGAGCCAAGAGATCTGTCCTTTCTTAAGGAAATCGATTTTATCCGTCAGCCATATTTTGGACCAAAGGATCACCAGGACGGCGCCGGTGAAGTGAAATTTACCATGTCCCGGGAGAGCGCTCTGCCTGACCTTTTAACGGCTGTAAAATCGAAGGGTTTTGAAGTCGCCGGATTTTCAAAGGAAGAGATAAGCCTTGAGGACCTCTTTATAAAAATTGTGGGCCGGGAACTGGAAAACGGAGAATGAGTTTCGGTAAAGTCATTAGGGAGAACCTCCAGGCCGCCATGGCCAGGGCCTACGTCCGGATTGTAGGGGCGAACAGAGAGCCAAGTTGGATACTTACCGAGGTTCTTCTGCCTGTTCTGGCGGTCTGCGCATATGTGCTGATTTATAGATCAATCGGCGCGCCGGTCGAATATGAAGCCCTGGTTCTTGTCGGAGGCGCGGTAATTCCCTATTGGATGGTTGTTCTGTGGTCCATGGCCGCCCAGTTTTTCTGGGAAAAGCAGATGGGCAACCTTGATCTCTATCTCGCGTCGCCCATGCATCCTTTCGCTCTTCTTTTTGGTATGGCTCTTGGGGGCATGGTTATGGCTTCCGTGCGCACAATAGCGATTCTGATTTTTGGTATCTTTGTCTTTGATATAGATTTTTACGTGACAAGCTACCCCATGCTTGTTCTGGTCTTTGGCCTTACCCTGACTTCCCTCTTTTCCCTTGGCGCCGCCGCAAGTTCAGTGTTTTTTCTTACTGGGCGCGCGGGAATTAAGATAAACATCGTTTTGATGGAACCGATATGGCTTCTGTCCGGTGTCTATTTTCCTGTAAAGCACCTGGGATTTGTAGTGGGCATCATCGCTTCAGCCATTCCTCTTACATTGGGTCTTGATGGCGTAAGGCAACTGATATTGAAAAATGGCGACACTTTTGGCTTTTTACCCTTAGGTAAGGAGATAACAATTCTTTTTGCAATGACCGTAGTTTTTACCCTCCTTGCTTTTTGGCTGATTACCTTTATGGAGGAAAAGGGAAAAAAGGGCGGCTTGATAACCCTAAAATGGCAATAAAAGATGTTCCACGCTCTTAAAATATTCCGGGCCGCCTTTATAATCGGCTGGGAGAATGAAAGCAACTGGATTTGGCGTCCGGCATATTTTCTTTACGCCCTTTTACGCCCCTTCGCCATGTGTCTCATCCTCTATTTTCTCTTTATGGCAAAAGGCATTAATAATCCGGAATATGGCCCATCAACAGACCCGGAGTTTCTAGCGGTATATATAAGCAACGCTTTCTTCATGATTTTCATCGCGGTTTCATCGGGAGTGGGCTGGGTGATAATAGAGGACAGGGAGTTTTACAGAATAATAAAATATATTTTCATCGCGCCAATGAGATTCTCTTTTTACATTTTCGGCAGGGCGTTTCTTGTAATGTGCCTCTCATTTGTAAGCGTTTTGATAATTCTGATTTTCGGCTGGCTTGTCCTTGATCTGCCTTTTGGAGGTTATGAAATCCGCTGGACTTTTCTCTTTTCATCTCTGCTTCTCGGGCTCCTTTCCTCCAGCGCCATAGGAATGATGCTGGCCGGTTTTATGCTGGTTACCGCAAGGCACGCGACTTTGCTCGCCGAAGGAATCGGCGGTGTTTTTCTTCTTCTTTGCGGAGTTATCTACAAAGTGGATTTTCTTCCCCAATTCTGGCAGAAGATCGCCCTTGGAATACCTCTTACTTATTGGATGGAGGCTACTCGCCGCTCCTTTGGCTTGCCCGCTTTTGGGCAGGTTATGAGGGGACTCTCCGACGCCTTTCTGTTGTCAGCTCTTTTGGGGTTCGCGGTTCTTTATATGGCCTTATCCGTTCTTATTTTCAAATATTCAACAAGGCTCGCTAAAAAGCACGGCAAAATAGACAGGGTTACTCATTATTGATGTCCCTAGTGTCACGTCAACTCTCGGGTGGCGGTAAAAACGTGGGTAAGCTGAGGCTTGACCCGCTGGTGGCATTTCCCCTGCTCTTTTTACTCAGGTAAAAAGCATCTTTTCAAATCAACCGCAGCATGATTTTGAATCATCTGAAGAATCGGATGATGTATCACCAGGCATTGTCGGTCCGTCATTATCGTCATCATCGGCGGCATCGTTGTCGTCATCGTCATCAAAAAAGTCGTCATCATCCATCGCGTCGTCATCGTCCACCACGTCGTCATCGGCCGCGTC
>CAYSHR010000110.1:0-9087 GCA_964430795.1 uncultured bacterium | reverse complement strand
TTATATACTCGATTTTGCTGTTGCCCTTTGTGTCAACCGACAGCAACCTTTCCGAAAAACTTGTCTTAGTGTTTATTGATACGGTTATTGGCGTCTGCCCCATGGAGGTCTCAACGGTCGTCAGAGTCTCCTGGACATATTTATACTCTTTCCCTTCACCAAATTTCGTCTTCAGATCATATACGTTTGTGCCGGCGCAACCGAAAACAACAAAAATCAGTAAGACAAGAGCAATAATTGAAAACCTTTTTAACCCCATAAAACTCTCTCCTGTTTTAAGACATTCCTTTTTAGTATTATACCCATGACAGGGAAATAGATTACAAACCTTTAATCACGTCTTAATATGGTGCGAAGAAAAAGGAATTTGCAAGAAATAATTTACATTTTCAACTCAGGGCAGAAAATAATCGGATTGCAGCCCCGCCGCTTTTTTCCAGAACATCTTTTTCGCCCAGGCCGCGACTTTCAACTTCGCCATTCCTTTCTCACATGAAAAAACACAGGAATAACAGCCAACACATGTTGATGATTTTCTCCTGATCCGGCCGTTACTTATAGTCAAACTACCGGTAGGGCACAACTTGACGCATTTATTACAATCACCACAACCCCCTTTTGAAAAATAAGGCCGCACAGCGTGATCTCTTAAATAGTACGCTAAAAAACCTATAACCGGCAAAGCTTTCTTATCCAAAGGAGAAGGCTCAAAAGGGATATCATTAAAAGCCCTGGGGCCGTCCCCCATCACTTCCCAATCCTCGGGAGATAATGGGCTGAATCCTCTTTTTTCAGCAGCCGCGCAGATGGAAGAAACAGCTCTTTCCAACCCCATCACATCAGTGCAAAACGCGTCAAGGGCGACACCATCATCAGAAGCAGCGATGAAATTACCTCTTTTGCTATTTCCTGTTGTAGAGCCGCCGCCCTCTCCGCAGATTATTCCGTCAATATTTGAAATTACGGGAGTAAAGGCGAGATAAAGGTCCAAAATGGCTTCAGCGAGGGTTGCGGGAGTCCTTCCATGGCGATGATGAATCCAGGGTTTTACCGCGCCAGGGGCAAAGCCCATTACATTCTTCACCGCTCCTGTCATGCCCGTAAGAGGGTGGACCTTCAGTTTCGCCGCGGAGATAATTAAATCATATTCTTTCAGGCATTTTGGAAGAACGATTCTCCTGAGCTTTTTGCCTTTCAAATCGTAATATCTCATCGGTCCGGCATCAAGATTCACCCACCCGCCTTTTACCTTGGACACGGCATGGGACATTCCCGATTTAATAAAACATGCCTGAGTGAGACCCAGCGCCCCTGAGGATTCAGCCACATCAGCCTCTCCCCCCTGCATCCTTATGTACTTTATTATCGCGGCGGCAAAATCCGGGTGAGTGTTTTTGCCAAGAGAAGGGTCGGCGCCCAACATTAGGTTAACTTTTACCATCACTCTCTTCCCGGAAAACAGCCTTGGACAACCTAACAAATCCAGAGACTCAAAAAGAGGTTTTTCGATTTCCAGATAGTTTTGACACGAGGATGTTATGATTTTCACAAGTTTTTCAGGTGGCATATGAGTCTGCCTTTATTTGCCGCGAAAGAATTAATTTTCAAATAGATAATATCAGAAATCCTCCTCAGAGGAAACAGTGGTCCATCTGAAAAAACATGAAATCTTTTCTTTAACTTCATTCCCTCTGATGATAGTTTTTATCTCATGATAAAAAGCCGTTATAAAAAATTGATAAATACGATTTTGGTTTCTCTATTTACTCTTCCAGGTCTTGGACTTTGGTTTTTCCTTTTATGGATACTGGAAATTTGCAGCTACCGGCAGATTGCACTGGCCCTTATTTCCATTCTTGCCATTCTCTGTTTTGGAACATTGCTCCTGGGAAAATCAATCAGAAAAAAAGCGGGCTTTGTTTTAAACCTTTACTTTTACTCCATATCCTCTTTAGGGCTTCTGTTCCTTTTTCATTCTTCCTTCATTATTTCCCCGGTTTTCACCTCTTTTTTGGCGGTTATCGCCGCATTTGTTTCCTTTGCCAAACTCAGTGCCGGGATTCGATATTGCTCCGGGATGATTTTTATAATCTTTGCTCTTCTATTAAATATCCAAATCATTACTACCTTAATATTTATTGTCATAGCCCTTTTCCTATTATTGCTTCTTATAAATGCCATTTTTAAATGGGACGAAGCACTTGGGGGATTCCAAATATTCAATCTGCTGGGTGCTCTTGGATTCGGACTATATTTGCTTCTGTTTTTTTCAGGACCTGTTAAGGATGTATCAAAAGATATTCTCGCTCAACCTGGAATATCTGAAATATTTCATTCAGGGGATAAGAAGTCCAAAATCTCCAGAGCCATGGGATATCAGTGCCGTTTTGTAGTCGAAAACTGTGACATGGGGCTTCTTCTTGGAACCAGAAATATGCATAGAGGATTATATATTCTGCGGGATAACGTTCTAAGAAAGACCAATGTTAAAAACGTCAGCGATTGCGTTGAGGTTGACTGTCAGAACAAGGTAATTTACGCGGGTGAATTTAACAGAAGCCTGTTCAGGAAAATTAACGGCAAAAACGGACTTGTTATGAAAGTTTATAAGACCAGAAAATTCAAGGGCGCCAGCCGCCTCAGGTATGACAGAAACCTCAATTCCATCTTTTCGTCAAGAGACAATATATCGAAAATCATGAGATTTGATCTGGGATCGGAAAAAATACACTTTACTAAATTTGACCACTATGTTGTTGACTTTCATTTCGCTCCTGAAATTGACGCCCTGTACACCCTGACCTGGGGTGGGAAAATGTATCGCTATAATTCCGAAACGATGGAAAAGGAGGGCGCCCTTTGGATTCCCGACCTCTTAATTCACCTTGACATGGACAAAGAAAATCTTGTCGCTTATATAACCGCCTTTTTCAAAGGCGAAATTTATAAGGTGAACCTGGCCACCATGGAGATAATATCCCGAGCAAAGTTCGCTCCGGGTCTCAGGTTTCCCTTGTATGACAAAAAAAGAAACGTCCTTTTTGTTTCCAATTTTATAACTGGCCACTGCCTTATGATCGACGCTGATAATCTACAGATCATAAAAAAGAGATACTTCGGGAAAAGGTTGAGGGTGACAAGCCTTTCGAAAAATGGAAATACCCTTTATGCCGCTTCAGCGGCAGGAGGGTATAAATGGGATCTGGATGATGAATAAAATGGTCGGGGCGAGAAGATTCGAACTTCCGACCACCTGAACCCCATTCAGGTGCGCTACCAGACTGCGCTACGCCCCGTAAAAAAACAATGGGTAAGTAGATTCACAATATTAAGGGTGCTATCTTTACTCTATCCGGCATCAAATTTCAACGGATTTCTTTATTGCCAATATTTTTTTTCTTATCATCTTCAGCATCTCTTTTCCTTCATCGGAACTGGTTGGCAATTTCAGTTGAAGTTGATTGTCGCCCTTAGACTTTGAGCGGTCCTGAAGAACTTTTTTCGCGCCGGCAATAGTGAACTTATCCTCATAAAGAAGCCTCTTGATCTCAAGAATCAACTCGACCTCTTTCCGGCGATAAAGACGTTGGTTTGACCGGGTTTTATTGGGTCTTACAATATTAAACTCGGATTCCCAATATCTAAGCACATAGGGCTTTATTCCGGTAAGATCACTGACCTCGCCAATTTTGAAATAAAGCTTATTGGGGATATGGCTCTCTTCAGTCAAAAACTCTTCTCCCTGGCCCAACTATCCCAACGACCCCAATGCTCAAGCGATAAAACCAAGCAATTAAACGTCTTTTAGCGCGTTCCTAAGAACCTGGCTGGGCTTGAATGTCAGGACTCGGCGAGCTGAGATTTCAATCTCCTCGCCAGTCTGGGGGTTGCGACCGATCCGGGACTTTTTATCCCGAACCATAAAATTCCCAAAACCGGAAATTTTAATCTTTTCACCCTTCGCGAGTGTATCCTTGATGATGTCAAAAACCATCTCAACGATCTTCGCGGACTCCTTCTTGGAAAATCCTACACGCTCATAAATGGCATCAACAAGATCAGCTTTTGTCATAACTGTTCTCCTCCCTGGGTGCTTACTCTAGCAAAGACGAGTAAACGATACAAGAAAAAAGTAAATAAAAGAACTGTTTATAATTACTTGCTTCAACTATTCTCTTAACTTTGCCTCAAACCGAGAAAGCAAAACGCCTTTTACTTTCCCCACGATCCGCCCGGCTTCATCATCAGAAACTTCCGAATCATGTTTTTGAAGCCTGATGGAAAAAGCCAGACTTTTTTCATTTTTGGCGACTTTATCGCCCATATATTGATCAAAACAGATAACTTGTTTAATAATATCCGGCGCAACCCGCAAAATTGTCTGTTTAATCTGGTTCCCTCCAACGCTTTTGTCAACGATGATAGCGATATCCCTAGTTGTCATGGGAAAACGGCTCATTGCTTTAAATTCAGAAAAATCAAGAACATGGTCTTTGACCAGATCAAGGTTTATCTCAAATAGATAACTGGGAGATTCAATGTCGAATTTGCCACGAATTTCATGTTTTAGCAAGCCCACATTTCCCAAATGAGTATTTTTGAACATGATTTTTCCATTGAAGTCGGAATCCAGGTAACTTACGTCTCCCTTTTCCCAAGTGATATCCTCGCTGATGCCAAGCTTTTCAAAAAGCTCTTCGCATATGCCTTTTACATCGAAAAAATCAAAATACTCATTGGATTGTGTCCACCCCTCAGGCTCCCTTCGCCCGGCGATTATCCCTGAAACATAAAGTGGTTCATAGGGCAATTTACCCTTCTGTTTATCAGGGAAATAGACTCTTCTCAGCTCAAAAAGAAGAACCCTTTTCGCCTGTCTTTTCAGGTTATATTCCAGGTTGGCGCAAAGACCATAAAGGAGGGTGTCCCGCAGTACGCCGTAATCCTCATTCAATGGATTTAAAAGGGCGACATAATTTCCAGGTTGATCCTTAAACAAGTCCATTTTTTCAGGGCTTGAAAAGGCGTAATTTATGGCTTCACTCATTCCAAGAGAAACAAGAATATCTCTCACGGCCAGTTCCATTTTGCGCGAGTTTGAAATAACAGGAGTAACGCCGAGACTTTTGGTCGTTGTTGGAACAATCCTGTCATACCCATAAAGCCGGGCGACTTCCTCGATAAGATCAACTTCCCTTTCAAGATCAACCCTGAAAGTAGGGACTTGGACAATTATTTCATCATGGGAAATTGTTGCCGGAAGCTCTATGGACTGGAGAAGTTTTGCCATCTCCTTAGCTTTAATATCAGTCCCGAGAATCTTGTTTACCCTGGCCGCGCGTAATGTAATGCTCCGGGGCTCCTTTTTGCCGGGATAGGCGTCAATATATCCGGAAACGATTTTGCCGCCGGCAAGTTCAGCCATAAGGTTTGCCGCTCTGTGAAGTCCGAAAACCACGCCATCGATATCCACGCCTCTCTCAAACCGGTAACTGGATTCTGAGGAAAGACCAAGTTTTTTGCTGGTTTGCCTTATATTTGGAGGATGAAAATATGCGCTTTCAATAAACACATCTGTCGTTTTATCTGTCACCAGGCTATTCTGTCCGCCCATTATTCCGGCCAGGGCCACAGGTTTTTTACCATCGCAAATAAGGAGCGCGTCCTTTGAAAGTTCCCGCTCAACCTCATCCAGGGTGACAATCTTCTCATCAGGCCGGGCTCTGCGAACAACAATCTTGTGGTCCTCAAGAAAATCATAATCAAACGCATGGAGGGGTTGCCCTACTTCGAGCTGAACAAAGTTTGAAATATCCACAATATTATTTATCGATCTTACTCCGACAGCTTCCAACCTTCGGGCCATCCACATGGGAGAAGGGGCGATTTTAACATCTTTTACAAGTATGCCGGTATATCTGGGGCAAAGATCAGGGTCCTCGATTTCAATTTTGGCCATGGAGTCAATCCGGCCACCGGCTTTCTGCAATGGATTTTCAGGGCGAACATACTTTTTATTAATCGCGGCGCCTGTCTCCCTTGCCACTCCTAGAACGCTCAACCAATCCGGCCGATTTGGAGTGATGGAGATATCCAGAACATGGTCATTCAACTCAATTGCTTCAGTAAGGTCCGCGCCTAATGGCAGATCAGGAGGAAGCTCATAAATGCCCGAATGGTCGTCGGATATTCCCAACTCCTTTTTTGAAACCAGCATGCCCTGGCTCTTGACTCCGCGAATCTTCGTCCTTTTCACCTCTCCGGCCGGCAAGGTAGCTCCGGTCTTGGCGAAAGCTGAAATAAGTCCCCTTTTTACATTTGGAGCGCCGCAAACAACTGTATGAATTTCTTTACCGTCATTTACATCACAAAGTTTCAATTTGTCGGCGTTAGGATGAGGATGAACCTCCTCTATGCGCCCTGTTACTACACTGGAAATCCCAAGACCCGGATTGTGTAGTGATTCCACCTCAATGCCGGCCATGGTCAGTTTGTCTACGAGTTCCAGAACAGGGCAATCCAATTCCAGGTAATCGGAAAGCCACTTCAATGAAATTTTCATCTCTCCCTCCGATTAGAACTGGTTTAAAAATCTGATGTCGCCTTCAAAAAAGTGGCGCATCTCATCAATACCGTATCTGAACATGGCTATTCTCTCGATACCCATGCCAAAAGCGAAACCAGTGTATTTCTCCTGGTCATAACCAACAGCCTTAAAAACATTCACATCAACCATTCCCGCGCCCAGAATCTCTTTCCAGCCGGTCCCTTTGCATACCCTGCACTTTGAACCTTCAATAGCGCCCTTGCCATGACACGCGAAGCAGGAAATATCCATCTCCGCTGAAGGCTCTGTAAAAGGGAAGAAATGAGGGCGAAAGCGGGTGTCGAATTTCTTGCCGTAGAACTGGCGAACAAATTCGTTCAACACGCCTTTCAAGTCGCCAAAGGTAATATTCTCCCCAACCATAAGACCCTCTATCTGGGAGAACATGGGGGAGTGGGTGGCGTCAATAGTCTCGTTTCTGAATACCCAACCCGGGCAGATCATCTGGATAGGAGGCTTTTCCCTCTCCATTACCCTTATCTGCACAGGGGATGTATGGGTTCTCATAACAAGGCCGCCATCAACAAAAAGAGTATCCTGAAGGTCCCTGGCCGGATGCTCTTTTGGGAAATTCAACGCGTCGAAATTATAGAATTCCGTCTCTACCTCCGGACCTTCTTCGATAGTGAAACCCATTCCAACGAATATCTGCTCTATCTCCCGCCAAACCAGATTTATGGGATGGATATGCCCTAAAGGGCGCCTACGTCCGGACAATGTGACATCCACCGCGTTTTTACTCAAACCGCCGGCTTTGGCCGATTTGGCTCTTTTCAACTTTTCATGAATCAGATCAAAGGCTTCCCTGGCTGAATTCTTCGCCTCGTTTATCGCCTGCCCAACTAATGGGCGCTCTTGTTTTGGAACATCCTTAAGCCCTCTTGAAAGCTTTGAAATAAGCCCTTTTTTCCCAAGAAACCTGATCCGAAACTCCTCAAGTTCCCCCAGATCTCGGGCTTTGCTAAAAGAGTCTATCGCCTCTTTAACGGCGCTCTTTATGGAATCTGTGACATCACTCACGGCTTTCAGCTCCGTCTAAGCTGTTTTTGCTTGTTGCTTCTGCTCCAGAGCCTGTTTTGATTTCTCAATCAGTTTTTCAAAAGATTCAAAATCAAACACCGCCATGTCAGCCAGAATTTTTCTGTCAAGCTCGATGGAAGCCAACTTCAGACCGTGCATAAACCTGCTGTAGCTAAGACCACATCGTCTTGATCCGGCGTTAATTCTCTGGATCCAGAGCTTTCTAAAATCTCTTTTCCTGGTGCGGCGATCTCTATAGGCGAAAACCAGCCCTCTATAGACTGTCTCCTTGGCGTTCTTGAACAACCGCCTGCGTCCGTGACGATAGCCCTTTGCCATTGCCAGGATTTTATTTCTTCTACGACGAGCTTTAAATCCTCTTTTTACTCGTGGCATTTTATTTTCTCCTTTTCTTCTTTATACCCTTTGAAGTTTTTTACCTGGGCAGGCATTAAACCGCCAGCATTCTCCTGACTCTTTTTGTGTCCTTGGAATCTACGTCTGTCACTTTTCGCAAACCTCTTTTTCGCTTGGTGCTCTTTTTGGTCAGGATATGGCTTTTGTGACTTTTGTGGCGGCGTATTCTTCCGGTTCCTGTCAACTTGAAGCGCTTTGCCGCTCCACGCCGTGTTTTGATCTTGGGCATTGCAATCTCTCCTTTCAAGGCGTAAATCGCCTTTACTTCCGGCAACCAATACCGGCATATTCATTCAATCTATATTCAACAAGACGCTGAAAAAGTCCGTCCCTGAATCTCTATCAAGCTGATTTTCCATCAGTTTGTTAGTTCAGTCGCAAAGTGCGGCGGTCAGTTTTTTTTCGCTGAAAGCAACATGGTCATATTGCGACCTTCAAGCTTGGGATGATTTTCAACTACAGACAATTCCTCAAGTTCGTTAACAATTCTCTGCAGAATTCTCAATCCGATTTCAGGATGAACGATCTCACGACCACGAAACATAATTGTTACTTTTACTTTGAAATTTTTGCTTAAAAATTTTTCAATATGTTTCCTTTTGGTCATGTAATCATGCTCACCGGTTTTTGGCCTGAGCTTGATCTCCTTGACAACAACCTGGGACTGACGCTTCTTGCCTTCTGTTGAGCGCTTCTCCTGCTGATATTTATAACGCCCGTAATCCATTATCCTGCAAACAGGAGGATTGGCGTTTGGCGCCACTTCCACAAGGTCCATTCCCTTTTCCAAAGCAATTTTCATGGCATCATCCAGAGGAATGATTCCCAATTGATCGCCATTATCAGCGATGGCTCTTACCACACTGGCAATGATTTTGTCATTTATTCTTGGTTTTTGTGCTATGGCTTATGCCTCCCTATTATGTTTATGAAAATGATTTCTGCTCAATCTCCTTTTTTATCAAGGAAATAATATTTTCTATGGGCATTAATTTTAGATCTTCGCCTTTTCTTGACCTGGGAGAGACTCCCTTACCGGCAAC
>CAYSHR010000109.1:0-9090 GCA_964430795.1 uncultured bacterium | reverse complement strand
ATATATATTTCCCGCAACGACCCAGGCTCATGACCAATGACAAGGAGGGTTTTTACCGGCGCGCGACCACTGGCGACCTTACGTACAGCCTTAAAGTCCGATTGCATTTTGTTGACTAATTTATCCCCTTGTTCCATATGTCCGGTAGCACGGCCGATGGCTCGAATGGAATCCAGAATGTCATTGACAAGGTTCCCTTTGACCACCAGGGTTTTTATGCCCAGTTTGTGATACTTTTCAATAAGCTCTTTCTGAGTTTGCTGGAGCAGAACCATGTGGGGCTTTAGAGCCATCACCCGTTCAAAATCGGGATTGATGATGCCCCCTATACTTGGAATCCGCCGGGCTTTTTCCGGATAACGGCAATAATCGGTCACGCCCACAAGTTCGCCCTCCAGTCCCAAAGCAAAACAGATTTCAGTCAGGTTTGGAAGCTGGGAAACAATTCTAAGCTCCTCCTTATTTATTGTTTTCAATGGCGCCCGGTCATTACACCCTGCCATCAATAAAGCCGGAAACAATATGGCGATCCATAAAAACAGCTTTTTTTTTCTGATGGATATACTGGTTTTTTTTATCATTATACTCACTTTTAGAAAGAAGCCTCAAAGGTCATAAAGAAGGATCGCCCGGGCAGGGGAAAACCTCTGACATCCATGGTGTTTTCGTTAGCCAAATTCTTTACTTCCATACCAAGTTTGTAATGGTCCCCCGGGCAGGCCACCAGTCCCGCGTTCCAGATTTCTCTTTCAGGCAGAAGCTTGGTGTTGGCCTGGGTGATGAAATTGCCTCCAACGTAATTGTATTCCACAAAAGGGTGAAAAATATCCAGATGCCCTTCCAGGTGACCAAATCCTTTATGTCGAGGGCGACCGGGAATCTGGCGATCTGTGCGATTGGGATAGTCGGTAACGTCAATTGCGTAAGTCAAAGTGTATGACCCGGTCAGAGAAAAATATCGTATGGGATAGAGCTTAAGCACGCCCTCCGCGCCTTCGAGCCTGGCCTTGCCTATGTTATAGGGCTTGTAGCGAAAACCGGAGATCAACACATACTCGATAAGATCCTCAACATCGCCGCGAAAGTAAGCGCCTTCAATAAAAAACCATTTTGTGGGAACCTGAAAACCGGCGTCATAGTTGGTGGCTTTTTCAGGCAGTAGTTCCGTGTTGCCTTCTACAAAACCGTGGTTGAAATAGAGTTCGTTAAAATTGGGCGCGCGAAAAGACCGCCCCACGTTGCCCTTTAACACCAGCCATTCCACAGGCTTGATGGAAATGCCGAACTTGGGGCTCCATTGATTTCCCATATCCGAAACATAATCATATCGAATTGCTGGAACAAGGGTAAAGATATCATCCAGGAAAAATATCCGGTCTCTCAGAGCGGTGGCCCAGGCGCTCCGTTGTGGATTATTAAATTCATCGTCCCGCAATATGTTTATAAGATAGGATCCCGTCAAAGTCATAATTTGGCGCCGACCCCATATGTATTGAATTGTCTGCTCAACTTCCGGGGAATACTCCTCCTGATATGTCTCCAAGGGCACGCCGGTCTGCTCGCCATGAGAGTCGTTATATTCTGTGGAAGTGAAACGGTGGGAGAGCCTTGTTTTGAAACTGAGCCCCGGGGTGGGCAGATCGGAAAGAGCCGCGGAAACAGTGGAAGTATTTCTGATATCTTTCTGGCCGGCATGGGGCGAAGGAAAAGTGATCATGCCCGGAATGCCGTTGCGAGCCACAAAAAACTCATTTTGACCGGCCAGATTAAAATGCTCGCTAAAATCGTACTCAGCCTTAACCAGAACACCGCCGGAATCAATCCGGTTATTCTCCCGGGTGTCGGGATAATCATCTTTTTCGTTAAACTCTGTGCCGTTGTTGTTTATAAACTCGAAATCGCCATCTGAATGGAGAAAAGTTCCCGAAATAAAATACGATGTTTTTTCAAACCCCTGGGAGCGGGTGACCGCCGTGCGGATAGTGTTAAAAGAGCCGTATGCAAGGCCGACAGTATTGTCCGTCTCTCCTTTGGCGCGCCTGGTGACGATATTAACCACGCCCCCCATGGCGCCCTGGCCATAAAACGCGGAATCGCCGCCCCGTATGACTTCAATTCGCTTGATATGATCCGGTGGTATGGTTGAAAGATCAACTCCCCCTCCTACCGCCGGATTTATACCCACGCCATCAACAAGGACCACAACCTGGTTTGCCGAAGAGCCTCTGATGGAAATAGTGGAGAGCTTGCCCAATCCTCCGAAGCTGCGCACATTTACGCCGGCGGCCTGTGATATGGCTTCTTCAGTAGTCACAAAACGCCCTTTAAACTCGTCCATTTCAATGATGTCCACAAAGACCGGCGGATCGTCCAGGGATTCATTCAGCCGGCTCGCGAAAACCGTCACCTGGTCCTGCTCCACCGTCGGAGTCCTTGTGTCGTCCGGTTCCTGATCGTTGTCATCGGCAAAAGCGGGTATGGCGAAAGATGAAAAAAAGAGAAAAGAAAGTCCGGCCAAAATTATGATCAAAACCAAAAAACGGTGGATAACTTTTTCTCCCAAAATTTACCTGATAAAACCCAAGGTGTCCGGACCGTCGTTCGTTGTAAATATCGCGATGATTTTATTCTGATCGCCTGTGTCGATGACGAAAAGCCGGTCATGATTAAACTCCGCGGCGAATAAATATCCGGCGCCGTCCATGGCAAGAGCCGAAGCAAAGGAGAGACCAAACTCATCATCGGGATTGCCAATATCAATGGGGTCGAGAATCTCCAGGGTTTCTGGGTCAAAGGAAAGGATTGTGCCTTTTTTTCCATTTCCCAGGTAAGCCGCGCCATAAGGAGAGATGGCCATTTCAATAGGAGCGCCGCCGATATCGACAGACCCTGTCACTTGACCTGTGGGAATATGGATGGTCTCAACCATTCCGTTTCCGACAAAACCCTTTTCCCCCTTGTAATCTCCGGCGGAAATGGCATAGAGAATATCTGAATCACCTTGATAATACAGGCTAACCGTGTTTCTTCCTTCAAGTTCAATTACTTTTTCCACTGAGTTGTTTTCCGTATCCATCACCGCCACCAGTCCCGGACCTCCGGCGGAATAATTATCGTCCAGGTTTGATAAAGGGCAATAAACCTTGTCGCCAACCATAACCAAGCTTCCCGGCCTTGCCCACGTTTGATTTACGCCTTTATCCTTTGGAAGATTTATACCGGAAGGCATGGGAATGGCAGCCAGCAACTTGCCATTATCAGATGATAAATCATAGACAGTCACCGTGTTTGAAAGGAAATTGGACAGATAGGCTTTTTTTTCGTTTTGAAAAGAGAGGGAGACTGGATTGGCGCCCACCCCTACCGATATTTCCCTTTTGATGGAAAGATCATGAATATCGTAGACCATCACAGAGTGGGAAAGGGAGCAGACCGCGTAAAGCTCTTCTTGATATACTACGGTTTGACTAATGGCGCCGGCTGTCAGTTGCACATTATTGGCCAGGGAAAAATCGGAATCGCCCTTGATGGTCAGCAGAGAAAGAGTCTCGGAAAGGCCGCCGCCTATAACCAGGTAATAGGGATAATCCCATTTGTGCTGATGGTCGTCATCGTCAATATGGATATCCGGGACATCCTCTTTCTGTTCTTCGAGGTCATCACAGCCTATGGAAAAGATAAGAATGGAAAGAGCCAGAAAAACCACGGCCGGCCATAGTCTCCCTTTCTTGAATATAAATCTATGGTTTGGTCTCATATTTTATCCTCGATCCGAACTCAGCCTCCACAGCTGTTTTTATCGTCATTCGCCTCCACCAGGGTTTCGGCCTGGCTATCATCGTCGTTGTCATCATCGTCATCTTGAATATGATCGTCATCTCCCTGGTTCCCGTGAATGTATCCCACGGCGTCCAGGTCGAATCCGCCTGAACCTGCGGTAGGCCAATTGTCATGAATAGGATTGCCCAGGGAGTCGACATAACCTGTCATTGTTCCATCCTGTGTGCCGTACCCCGGAATATCCACGATTCTCACATAGTTGATGTTATTTATATCCACCTCTCCGGAAAGAACCTTGGGCGTTTCCAAAAGCTCCGATAGATCAAAAGGCCCTCCTACCCCCTGGAGTTGTTTTCCCGCAAGGTTGTAACAATCCGAAACATCCGGAAAGGCAAAGCCGCCGGGAGAATAGGGAATATTGGATATTGCCGGAAAACGGGCAAAGACTACACCATCGGTGGAGACTTCCACATATGCCAATTCCGCGAAAACCGAAGATGGATAGGCATTGCCAAAACTATTTTCGAACACAACAATGTCCCACCCGTCGCCATCCACTATAGAGTCATCAAAGGTCAGTGTAATCCGCCCCGGCGCAACTCCATCATCAGGGGGATTGACATCACCCAGGCTCACAACGTCCAGGGAATCGCCAACCGCATGCCCCAGCGCGAGAGTCGGGTCGTTAAAACCATTATCATTATCAGACCTGCTGTAATTGAGATATCCAGTGGCCCAACCGACGATGGAAGGATCATCCTTGGGAATGCCGGCTTCTGTATAGGGACCGGCATAAACCATTGAAAAAAGTAAAATTATTATCATTCCGCAGAAAGGAAGGACTCGCGTCAAAAGAGAAACCAAGCGTCTTTTCATGGCAACCTCCTCGGGTTGAGGATGACTTTATGGAGGAAAATCAAGGCTGGAAAGAAAGATTTCAGCCGCCAAAAATCGATAGGCGCCAAACATGCACACCTGCCGATCTGATTTCCTCGAAGAGCATCCGGCTTTTTTCATCGGGCAGGTTTCCTGGCTTAGAGGTCTGTCGCTTCACCCCGCCTTCCCGCCCACGTTGACCGCAGGCAGTGGCATATTGGAGATTGGCATCCCTCATCACAGTGGCGGGACCGCGCCGGATTCCCACCGGCTTCCCTTTTCACACCGTAAAGGCATCCCGAATATGGGTGATTTATAAACCTTGAAAAGCAGTTATGTCAAGAGAAAAGGTCCATAGGGCGACAGGCAAATAATTGATTTAATATCTCATATCGCCTTGCTGGCAGATAAAATTGCGTTGATTTATTACCGCGTTTCTTCGTATAATCAAGACGGACTGGAGATGTTCTTTACATATATTTCTTTATATGGAAATTTGAGGCGCCAATGAGCAATAAGTCTATTGTTTTATTATTTATGATTCTGGTTCTCTCCTTCTCGCTTCTTTCCTGTGGTGAAGAAACATCCTCATCCGACTCCAATGATTCAGGCTATGATGACGATAACAACGCAGACGATGACCACGACAACGACGATGATGATGATGACGACAACGATGACAGCGACGATGATGATGATCAGCTACCCATAATCGTTATGACATTTAATGTGGGAACTACTCCAGGACCTCACCATGATATGGGCGACGATGGGTACACATCCCAGATGGCCGATATTGCTGACGAATATTATGAGAACAGTCTTTCCTGGAACCCGGCAGAGGAGGCGCTAAAACAATATCTGGCCGAATTGCGCCCTGCTGTAGCCGTTTTTCAGGAGAATTTTTACGATCCATGGTGTGAGGAAATTCCGGTGGATCCAACACTGGACTTTGTTTGCAAGGACTACACGCCCCAGCGCCCTACTCAACTCGAACGCCTTTTTGGACCTGATTACCAGGTAGCCTGCTCAGAGGATCATCCTGACAATTGTGGAGTTGTGCGCCGCGACTTTGGTCTCTTTGCCGGATGCGGTGAAAAGCCTTTCTGCCTGGATGGTTTTTTCGGTATGGCGCCTCCCAGTGATTGTACAGGCCGGGCACGAGCATGGAGTATAGTCATCAATCGTGCTAATGGCGAGGATTGGACTCTTGTCAATATTCACGGGTCATCAGGTTTTGAGCGTGACGTCCGCCTTTGCCGGGCAGATCAATTTCGCCAGATATTCGAGGATAGAGGAGATGGGGCGCCCCTTGCCAACGGTGAAACCAACCTGGTGATGGGAGATATCAATACGGATCCTTTTCTCGCGCCAATCATCGATCCCAGCGCACGGGTTTGGAATCAATATGTTGGACAAGGTCTGCCCTTTGACTATATCTCGGCTGATCGCATAGGCATCGATCCCAGTTACGCCCTTATCCTCCACATAGATCATGTGGTGAGCGATATACTGACAGGATCGTGCGTAGTGCCGGGAGTGACTGAAGGTCTGCCCCCAATTCTGGACGCCATATACTTTGACCATAAGCCCATTGTTTGCCAAATCCCTCTGGAAACCAGATAATGAAATCTACATTGATAAAAACAAATTTACACTCTCTGCCGCTAATCATTCTTCTCGTTACTGTTCTTGCTGTCACAGGAGCTTGCGGCGACGACAAGGGATCTTCATCGGATTCGTTAAGCTCAGACAATGATGACGACAACACCGATGATGACACCGCAGGTGATGACGATACCGGCAACGATGATGATGACGTCAGCGACGACGATGACAATGATGACGACCATGATATCCCTGATGATTACGTGGCGCCCTGGCCTCAGGAAGCGGTGGAATCCCGGGACTATGATGAAGCCGGGGACCCTGGATCGCTGCGGGAAAAAGCCACGGCTTATGACAATTGGCACCTGACCTGGCACCAGCCCGATCATGGTAGTTGCGTTCACGCCTTTTTTACAGACGACACCTATTCCCAGGTTTCGGGATATCACGGGCATGGCGACAGCACCATGTGGACCGGCAACTATCTTGGTTCCCAGGCATTGCGATATTGGATAACCGGTAATCAACAAGCCCGGCAAAACGCCATCAACAAAGTCCTTACCTTAAGCGGACATCTGCATGTTACAGCCAGGGCGGGTTTCATCGCCCGCTTTTGGGGATCCCAGAGTTCTCTGACATACCCCGGCGACTCCTGGTGCGATAACAATGAACGCTGCCACAAAGTCGATAGCGGCGCCTACGCCGGTGACTGGTGGATTGGTGAAACCAGCCGGGATCAGTACATAGGGTGGTTTTACGGCATGTGCCTGGCCTACGATCTCATTGATGACGAACCAACCCGCCAGATTATCCGCGGCGATATGACCGAGGTTCTCGACGAGCTTATCTCTACCCATTTCTGGATTATTGACGAAGCCGGCCTTCCTACTGATGCCGGGCCAAATGTCCTGCCTCCCATGCAACTGACGTGGCTCATTATCGGATATCATGTCACAGGGCTGGACCGATTCAAATTTGAGTTACAAAAACGGCTGGAAAACTCCTACCGGATCAACCTTCAGATAAACAGCATCACCTTTTTCAACCGATACGGAAGCTATTACGGCAACAATCTGGCTCATACAAACTGGTACAACCTGCTTCGCCTGGGCAGGGTCTACTTCAGCCAAGACGATTTTGATTTTCTCCTTAAAACCTTTGAAAACCAGGTGCACTCTTTTACCCGCCTTTCACACAACCCCTGGTTCAACTCAATATTTATGGGGCAAGGAGACTACTCACCCTCGAAAAGCGACATCTACCAGTCTCAACTTGAACTGGATCTGGAAACCTTCCGGGACCCGCCCCTTGGCGAGTATTTAATTCCAGCTAAAGACCCTTCCACGTACACTCTCGATCCTGTCTCCGTTTTCCTTACAGACCTTCAGCAGCAGTACCCCTTCCTTGTGAAAATTATGGGTGAATTCCATTACCAGGCTTTGGCGCCTTTTACTGTGGACCAATATTGCCCCGCCGGTTTCATTTTTCAGTGGAGTCCTTTCAATATCGACCAGTGCGGCGCGGATAACCCTACAAAGGTGCATTCAGGGCACGATTACCTTGCAGCCTACTGGATGGCGAGCTATCATAAGTTTATTATCAAGAGTCAATAGGCGCCTGAAATTTTCAGATTGGGGCTTGTGTTTGACTCGGACTAAATCTCAGAAAATATTGATTATTAAAGAAAAGAAATTGATATAAAAACTCTTTATAAAATTGGGCCGGCAAAGGAGCGGGTAATGAAACGTTGGATTATAACTTTGGTCTTTTCAGTTCTTTGTTTGGGTTTGATTGGAGGATGCCCTCCTGCCAAAGATATGAGCTACATCGAGAACGGCGTAGTTAAAATCGGCGTGGACCTTAAAATGGGCGGCGCCATCACTTTTCTAGCCGACGCCAACAATCTCTCGGTGAACCTTATAAACTCGGCGGACCTGGGAAGGGAAATTCAGCAGTCCTACTACTCCGGACCCCAGCCCTACGGCAATCCCCACCCGAGCTGGCCCAACTGGCCATGGAATCCCATTGGCGCCGGCGATTGCTACGGCAATACCTCAGAGGTTATTGATCATTTTAATGATGGCGTCACCCTCTATGTAAAATCCATTCCCATGCAGTGGGCTCTTGACAATGTGCCCTGCGAATGCTTTTTCGAGAAATGGATGGAGCTTGAGGCGAATATGGCGGTGGTCCGTTTTAAACTGACCAACAACCGGGCCGATACAACTTATTATTCCGCAAGACACCAGGAACTGCCCGCTGTCTACACTACAAACAAATTTCACCGGATTTTCACATATACCGGGAGCAGCCCCTATACATGGGGAGCTCTTACCCAAATACCAGGCACAGGGCCGCCCTGGCATTATTTTAACGCCACTGAAAAGTGGGCCGCCCTTCTCCAGGACAACGACTGGGGGCTTGGCGTTTACAATCCCAACGCCCAGGAATTCGCCGCCGGTTTCTACGGAACACCGGGTCAGGGAGACCCGGAGGATTCATCAACAGGTTACATCACTCCGCTACGCACTGAAGCCATTCAATACAACACGGTGTATGAGTATGAAGCCTATTTCATTCTTGGTTACATTGATGACATTCGCGCGACGGTTTACCAGAATCTTCCCAAACGGATTGGAATGGGTGGAAGATAGTTTTTTTTAGTAGAAACGTTTCATTCCTCAAGGAGAAAACTATTGTCCCTGGATATCCCGGATGTCCCGCCAACCAGAAATGTTCAGGATAAGATAGGGGATAAGTTTCCTACTCTTTCCTTTTCAGTGGCAATACTGGTTTTTGCCCTCTTGTTCCATCTGTTTTTGATTT
>CAYSHR010000108.1:0-9094 GCA_964430795.1 uncultured bacterium | reverse complement strand
GACTCTTTCCAGGACCTCTTCTTTTGATATCTTGGCCATCCCATTGTTCCTAGGTGGTTTTCAATTTTGGTACAACAACACCATCAATCATTTTGTAGATCAGGTTTGTCTCTTTCTTTTCATTTTGATGTGAAATCCCGTTTATGGAGATATCAACTTGAGGATAACAGCCTGATTTAACACGGATAAAAGAATTTTCCTCAAAACGGTTCTTCCCAAGTGACTCAAAATATTCCTCAATGGATATAGAACTATCAAGCCGGATATTTGTGAGTAATTTTGCCATATCTTGCATAAGCCGGGCTCTTTTTGAACCAAATGAGCCATTATTTTTTCGTATTTTCTGAAGTTGTAAAACCATTTTCGCCACTTTTTCACACTTTGGGATATTGGCTAGAATCCCAGTTTTAATCTTCTCCATTTTCTCCTGAGCTTCCCCATCAACGCCGACGATTAACTCAGTTGGAATTTCCAAATCGCAACCCGCGTTGTTACAGGTTATCTCATTTACGGCATAGGCTTTGCCTCCTATAATAAAACCGCGCTTTGGATTATTGGAAGTGATCTCCAGCTTTCCGAAAGATTTCACAACGCTGTTTTTACAGTATTCTTCAATATAAATATTTTTTCCGGCCGATACATTCGCGGCTTGTATAAACTTGCAATAAATGTTGCCTTTTTTGGAGATGATCTTTGCCTGCCCATCTCCTAAAATGCCATTCCCAATGGTGATATTACCTGTTGCGATGACAGTTGAGGCGCCTACAGTACCACCAATTCTAATATCTCCATCAGCTTCCACCGTAAAGCCATCTTCAACCATGGATTGGACAATAACCGATCCCACAAAATGAATATTGCCTGTTTTAGAGTCAACTTTTTCGGTTCTAAAAACAGGATCAACCTTAAGTTGGGAATTTCTAAATATGACCTGCCCATCTGTAGTCGCGGAAAATTTCAATCTATCAGAATCAACCGAGACTCCCTTTGCGGCTCTGATTCGAAAATCTTTTCCTTTAACAGGGTAAATATTTTTTCCAGTTACAGATTTGCCGATTGTTCCTTCTGTGGCGGGAATTTTTTCAAGAAGCAATTCACCGGACTTAATATTGAAAATCTTTTGTTGTTCTTTATAATCAATCTGGCCCAGATTTTCTATTGACTTGTCTTGAGTTTTGGCTTTATTTTTATAGTGATAGATAAGTTGTGAATTTTTACCATCTACTGGTTTTTTCCCAATAGCCACTTGCACCAGTTTCATATATTCCTGGTTTTTTACCGCACTGTCAATGGCGTTCTGATCAATGCCGAAGGTAATTTTGTGCTTCTCCAGCCCTTTATGAATCATGTCGGCAGTGACATGTCTTCCTTTTCCAACAGGAGGGAAAATTCGCAACAACGCTCTTAAGTTGTCGCTGGATCTCTCGACAGTGACCTCGGCATCTACTTGTTTTTCAATAGAATTGGAATTCTCCAACTCCTTTTTGGTTTTCTCCGCCGAGTTGGATTTATCAGGATTTCCTGATATTTCCTCAGTTTGCAAAGCTTGATTCAAAATATTGTCCGATTCGCTCATTATAATTCTTACTACCTTATCTCAAGACGTCATAATCAGGGCAAATTAAAACAAGCAGTAAACAAATATAAACTATTATTTTTACTCTCGTATTTACTTTTCGGTTGATTATAGGAAAAATTTAGACAATATTTCGCCAGTAATTAAGTAAAGCTTTTAGGGAATCATTCAGGGAGAAATCCCGGGTCCAGCCGGTTTTCTTGGAAAAGAGGGTAGAGTCTCCCTCATAGACAGGTATGTCCACTGGGCGGAATTTGGATGGGTCCTGTTCAACCTCTATTTTCATTTCAGTATGGGAGAGTAAATTATCAAGGACATAATCAATAGTTACGGCTTGTCCACTAGATAGGTTAAATGGTCCGGGATTATCCTCAATTTCAGCCATTAACCTGTAACCTTTTACCATATCCCGCACATCGATCATATCTCTTTTTGCCTGAAGATTGCCAACTTTTATCACAGGCCGGGCTAAGCCCTTTTCTGCCAAGGCTATCCTTCTGGCGAAACTGGAAGCGGCGAATTTCGGACTTTGCCTGGGACCGATATGAGTAAAAGGGCGGGAAATTATCACATCAAGGCCGTTTCTTTTTCTCTGGGCAAAAAGGAGTTCCTCGGAAAAAGCTTTTGAATAGGCGTAGAGATTTGCCGGCGCCGATGGATGGGTTTCCTTTACTGGAAGCTTAGAAGGCTTTACAAGTCCATAAACCTCCGCGGAACTTATATAGATCATTTTTGTTTTTTCAGAGTATTTCAAAATCGATTTAGCCAGATTTATTGTCCCACCGACATTGATGGCAAGAAGAGCGGGGGGGTTGCTCTCGGCGTCCGGTAAAAACGCCACACCGGCAAGATGAAACAGTACATCAGGTTTTATTTTCTTTATTATTTCACTACACTTTTCCTTCTGCCTGATATCCAATCTGTAATGAGTAAAATGGTTTTCCAGGTGAGAGAGAAAGGCAAGAGATTCATCCGGCGCCGCCAGGGCAAAGACCTCATCCCCCTTTTTAAGAAGATGTTCAACCAGGTGACTGCCGGCAAAACCAAAAGCGCCTGAAACAAGGCATCTCATAAAATTATTTACCTTGTTCCAGTTCGGTTTTTCTGGTTTTTAAATCGCTGTCCACCATCATCTCCACCAGTTGCTTGAAACTGACCTCAAGTTCCCAACCCAGTATTTCTTTAGCTTGTGTACAGTCGCCTATCAGATAGTCAACCTCGGCAGGGCGAAAGAACCTGGGGTCCACGGTTACATAATCTTCCCAATTCAAACCAACTCTTTCAAAAGCGATTTCGCATAATTCCCTTACTGAGTGAGATTCACCGCTGGCAATGACAAAGTCATTAGGTTCATCCTGCTGGAGCATCAACCACATGGCTTTGACATAATCGCCGGCATACCCCCAATCTCTTTTGGCGTCAAGATTGCCAAGGGGGAGTTTGTCGGCAAGTCCCAGCTTTATTTTTGCCACGGTGTCGGAAATTTTTCTGGTAACAAACTCATAGCCGCGCCTTGGAGACTCATGATTAAAAAGAATTCCGGAACATGCGAAAAGGCCATAGGACTCTCTATAGTTAACGGTAATGAAATGGGCGTAAACTTTAGCTACGCCATAAGGGCTGCGAGGATAGAAGGGCGTTGTCTCTTTTTGAGGAATCTCCAAAACCCTGCCGAACATCTCGGAACTTGAAGCCTGGTAATACCTGATATCTTTATTGACCTGTCTTATGGCCTCAAGCATTCGGGTGGCGCCAATGGCAGTGAATTCGGCTGTCAGAACCGGCTGGCTCCAACTTGTTGGAACAAAGCTCATGGCGGCCAGATTATATATTTCATCAGGTCTTGCTTCCTCGATAACGCTTATAAGGGAAAGCTGGTCCAGAAGATCACCTTGAAGAATGGTCAATTTGTCTCGAATATGATCAATCCTGTCAAATTTTTCCGCGCTGGATCGACGGACCATTCCAAAAACTTCATAACCTTTTTCAAGCAACAATTCAGAAAGATAGCTCCCATCCTGCCCTGTGAGTCCGGTAATTAATGCCCTTTTACCCATAAAAGTCCCTCGCGTAATTGTTATCCTATAAAAATCGTAAAAATAACTGTGATAGACCCAATAAGAATACAATAATATCCAAAATAGAATAATTTACCTTTTTTGACAAGCTTCAATAACACCTTTAGCGCGACATATCCCACAACCGCGGAGGATATTAATCCCGCCAGGAGATGGAGAAAGTAGCCATTTTCCCTAAGTATCGAGATTTGGATATGCCCTGCTTGGAGAACAAGGGCGCCAAGAATTGCCGGAATAGCGAGCAAGAAAGAGAATTTGCCGGCTAACTCTCTATCTATTTTTAGAAACATGGCCGCGGATATCGTGGCGCCTGACCGGGAAATGCCAGGTGTTATTGCCAACGCCTGGGCTAACCCAATAATTATGGCGTGTCGCCAGGTAAGTTTTAAGACATTCCTGCTCGGCTCAGGGGCGAAATATGTTAAAAGAAGAAAAACACCGGTAACAGAAAGAGAGATACCAACAGCGAGAGTTGAACTGAAGAGCTTTTCAAATGTCTCTTTAAAAAGCAAACCCAAAACCACTGCGGGAATTGTGCCAATCAGAATGAGCAGGGCGAGCCTGAAAGATGAATTGTTGGACCAATGATTTTGAAAGTCGGTAAAACTTTTTGTCTTAAAAGTGCAACTAATAAAGGCGCCGATTATATCCATAAGTTCTTTTCTTAAGACTATTACAACGGCAATCAAGGTTCCTAGATGCAAAACAGTATCAAAAAAGATGTCGGTTTTTCCTGATCCTAGGTATTTCTCAGCAAGGACTAGATGCCCGGAAGAGCTAATAGGAAGGAATTCCGTTAATCCCTGCAAAACTCCCATGAAAATGGCAAAAAGAAAGTCGATATTTCCCTCTTAAAATTATTGGTGAAAAAGATTACCCTAAGAAAATTGCCGGGGCAAGAGGAAAGGAACCATGAAACTTAATTGAGTTTGCAAAATCAGCAAATTTGCCCCACCTCCGATTAAAAAAAATAATTTAAAAAAGTCCGTGTAATCCGTGGTTAAAAATAGAATAAACCATGGATGGATCAATAAAGCCCAGGAACGTCCATCCTTCAAATATTTTCAAACTAATTTCAAGGAAATATGAAAAAAGGGTGTTGAAATGTGGTCGAAATAGATTCTACTTTATCGGGAAGATAAGTGATATTGTAAATTACGAATATAATCGAATGGCGTCTATTTTGGATTTTTATTTATAGGTGCCCTTAGCTTCGTAACTTGAAATCAGCGTACCGAAATGAGGTATCCGCACTTCGCCATGGGTCCATTGCTTTGCCCAGTCCACAACGCCGGGGTAGATCGGATTGCGATCGGCCTGCACTATCAGAACCTCCATATGGCTCCAAGTGAAAACGTCGATGATGTCAAAGCCGTAATCGGCGCGGGGCGTATTCGTTCCTCTTATCGGCGCGAGCTTGTCGCGGAAATCCTCGAAGAGGTTGGTCCCTGCCATGTACCCGCTGCGCACTCCCAGGACCGGGATGTCGATGAGGGAAGGGTAATAATGAAAATAATTGTCAATCCAGGTTCCGGCTGTGTCGATGTCGTCAGCGGCCATATGTTCCAGGAGCAGGCGCGACGAGTAATATCCGTCGGTGAAGTCTGAGGGACCGGCGTAAAGTAGCTTGAGCATATTTTGAATGTCCACCAGTTCTTCCGGAAAAAACTCGTCGTAGTTGAGCCAGGAGTAGGAAGCGTTCACATCGTCGGGGAATGTGCCGAGGAAATCGCGGTTGAGTTTACCCCCTGTCAGT
This sequence comes from uncultured bacterium, assembly GCA_964430795.1. Classification (GTDB taxonomy): domain Bacteria; phylum Lernaellota; class Lernaellaia; order JACKCT01; family CAYSHR01; genus CAYSHR01. The sequence continues at coordinate 3,684 of CAYSHR010000108.1, read as the reverse complement.
CGTCCAAGTTGGGCGGAAAAAACCCAAAGCAGCGGGCTGGACTCGTCGTCCAGAGCGAGGCCGAAAAAAGCCTCGTTAGTCAATTCGATGTTTTTAAACCTCGTGAGAAACAGGCCAAGCAAGCCGAAATAACCCCAGTTGTCTATGTGTCCATCCGGACCGAATCTAGGATCCCCTTCGCCGAACCCTTCGGAAGCGGCCATTGCAAAATATTGAATAAGAAAATAGGTCGAAACATCGGCCAGATTATGGAACTGGCTCTTGAAACGTTTTTCCTCGCCTTTTCTGATCCGGTCCAGTGCAAGCAGGTATTCGTCCTCGCTTATCGGTTCGTAGGTTTCCTTTCCGTCGTACAGGATCAGCCCGGCCAGATATTCGTATCCGAACATGCCGTCGGGAAATTCGTAGGAGGCGAACATCTTGGTGGTTCTTAAGCCTTGAGAATGCCCTCCGAGGATAACATTTTCCATTCGCTTGTCCTCGGGAACGATTTCGATCAACTCCCGGATTGTCTGAAACTCCAGGTCGATTCCCCATTCGCTCATCATATCGGTTTCCGGCGAATAGGGATCGAGGAAGCCCTCGAAGGTTTTTCCCTCGATGGGCAGGTTGTTGAAATAGTAATCGTAGACGATCCGCGGGTCTTTGTAATATTCCGCCCAGTCCAATCCCCACTGGTCTTCCATCATTTCAGAACGTCTGTCGGGCACCCATACCTCTATGTCGCCCTTAGCGCTTTTGACGATGTCAGGCGCGGCGAACATGAAATCCGCGGCGCCGGCCCCCCAACCGGGAAGGAAAACTATGATTGAGTTCACGGACCTTGGCGGCAGGTCGCCGGTATCCTGTCGGTATCTGAAAAGTCTGTACCTGTTTAATTCGTCGGGGGTCGTCGCGCCGTTTATGGGATTTGGCGGAGCGGGAGGAGCGGGCATCTCTATGTAATCGCAGATAACTTTTACGACAAAATCATCGTAGTCGTTGGTGGCGTCATCGTCGGCGTCGTCATCGTCGTCGTCATCGTTGGTAGTGTCATCGTCTCCGGCGTCATCATTGCCATGGCCAACATCATCGGCGTCTTCGCAGGCCACGACAACCATGCTCAGGAACAATACCACAATTGCGAACCATGCGGGAACCAAGTTCAAACGGTTCATTGAGAACCTCCAGCCGGCAAGCCATTTGACACCGGATAAGTTAATGTATTATACCGATTCAGGCTCCGATTTTAAAGTGATTTGCGAGTCTCGTCACCCCGCCATTATTTAGTTTCTTTTATCTTTGCTCTGTTTTATATCCGGCAGGCGCCTTTCGAAAAGATATTGGCGCCGTTCAGCGGGCAAAGCTTTTGATGTATTGGAGCATTGTCCTGTTGCCAATGGCTTCCATGGCGCCATATTCAAAAGTATCAAGAGTCTCATTAACAATATTATCAAGGGAATTTTCCATATTTTCACCTCTTAAACTGTCAGCAAAAATAATTTTAACCACCTCATGAACCAAAATATTGTCAAGGGATCGAGAAGGGATGAATCCTTCATTCCCACCGGATATCTCGTGGATTAAACCTTTTTCCACAAGAAGGGTGGTGAAATTTACCGCCGCCTCGATGGGAACGTCAAATCTATCAGCCATTTCCTCAATGTCGGGAGGTTTATTTCCTTTGTAAAACCGATTTGAAATGTATGAAAAGAACTTTAAAGCAAGGGCGAGGCGGTCCTTACCTGAAGGATTCCTAAAAACTCGATTGTCAATAAGAGCTGTGAAATTTTGATGTGTATAGGCTATTTCAAGACCAATCAGAACGATCATCCAGGTAATGTAAAGCCATATGAGAAATGTGGGAATCAAGGCGAGGGAACCATAAATTTTATCATTTTTCACCATTACTCCGGCCCAGTTCCAGAATCCGTTTTTTGCCAGTTCCCATAAAAGACTTCCGATTAATCCTCCCACAACAGCGCTTCTGATCTTTACTTTTGTATAAGGAATCACTTTATACATCAACAGAAAGGCCATAAAAGTAAGGAAAAATGGAAAAAAGCCCATGGCGAATTTGGATAGCATTCCAACATTTCCTATATCGTACGAAGAGATATAGGCTTTTATTTTCGCGGTAATTGAAAAACTCGCGCCTATGAAAAATGTGCCGAAAACCAATAAAGTGGTGTAGGCGGTCAGTTTATTAAAAGCCTTTCTTTTTTTTGAAACCTGCCAGATGCCGTTAAAGTTTTTTTCGATATTATCCAGCATCAGAACAGCGGTAAAAAGTAAAGCGACTAAACCCACCACTCCCAATGATTGAACATTTGAAGTAAATTTTTCGAGATGGATCAGGATTTCATCGTGCCTGTCAGGAACAAACTGCTTTAAAACAAAAGTCTGAATTTTGACTTCCATCTGCTCAAAAGCCGGAAAAGCCGAAAAAGTGATAAAGGTAATAACAAACAAAGGAACCAGCGCCAGAAGGCTTGTGTAGGCCATGCCCTGGGCTCTGACAACGCAATTATCAGATTTGAATTCGGTCGCCATTGCCGCGAGGAACTGGGCGAACCGGGCAAGACGCCTTTTGGCGGGGGGGTATTTTTCCACATTTAGATGGAATGCTTTGTCCAGTAAATTCACAATATTCTCCATGGACATTAACGCGAAATTCCAGAAAAACAGATTTCAATTTATCACTGATAAGCAAGTTTACAATATTAACGCGATTAAAAAAAGGAAATCATATATTGCTGTTAAGGCTACACGGATATTTTCATTTTTAGTTTTGCGAAAAATAGTGATGAAAGGATTAGTAAAGTCCGTGGTAGGGTTATCCATAATTTTTTATTTAACAGCTTTGACAGGATTATGCCCGGTCTCAAATAGAATTTTCTGTAACCTCGGTTTAATAATGATATGAGGGTTTTTTCATCAATTTCCCGGCTTGTGAAATACCCGATGAAATTTTGCCCATTTCCTCGGGAGTAGTTTTTCCAGTAGTTTTTATCAAATCTGTTTTCTCTGGAGCCCTCCATGAAAATAGGGGTTCCGGGATTTGGGACTGTAATGGAAAAACTTGCCCAATCAAGACCTATGCTTTTTGCGAATTCCATGGTTTTATTCATTTCATCAAGAGTTTCCTCGGGATAACCGATCATGAAATATCCCCTGGTCAAAAGACCGTTTTTCTTCGCGTTTTCCACAACGCTCTTCACTTTATCCAGATTCAGGTTTTTATTCATGAGTTTTTGAATTCTTTTGACGCCGGATTCAATTCCAATATGGATTCCATAGCATCCGGCCTTTTTTAATGCGGGCATAAGCTCCTGGTCGAGGCGGTCCGCCCTTGTCCGAATATTCCATTGAATCTCCAGGGAGCATTTTTGAATTCTATGGCAGATTTTCAGAACCCTTTCCTTATCTACGGTAAATGACTCATCAAAAAAGACGATCTCTTTTGCTTTAAACATATCTTTCCCCCGAATCATCTCATCAACAACTCGGCCGGCGCTGTGCTGCCTGTATTTTCCTCCAACATAAATCTGGCTGCAATAGCGACATTTATAAGGGCAACCTCGGCTTGTAATCATGGTTATAAATGGTTTTGGGATAGTAATCGCCCTATATCTATTGATGGGCAGAAGCTCTAAGGCAGGCATGGGAATCTTGTCAATGTCCTGGATAATCTCAGAGTCGGGG
>CAYSHR010000107.1:0-9132 GCA_964430795.1 uncultured bacterium | reverse complement strand
AAATCTTTTGCATTTCTAACCCAGCAGCCTGTTCAATTTATCTGAAAGTTCCTCGGAACTCAGGTTAAAACTTATTCTTCCTTCATAAACCATTGAAACCTCCGCCCTCTCCTCGCTAACTACAAGGACTACAGCATCGGTCTCCTCTGAAATACCAATGGAGGCTCTATGACGTGTGCCCAGATCCTTCTCCAGTTCAATATCGGTGGCCAGGGGAAAGAAACACCCAGCCGCCACAATTCTTCCTTTTCTGATAATTACGGCGCCATCATGTATAGGGGAACTTGGCAGAAAGATCGAGACGATCAATTCTCTGCATACTTCGGCGTCAAGCTGCACGCCTTCATCAATATACTCTGATAATCCGGTCTCTTTCTCAACAACAATAATGGCGCCGATTCGTCTATGCACAAGGGCGTTAACAGAGCGCACCAACTCATCTACAAACTCTTCTCCAGCTTCGTATGCTGAAACGGCAAAAGGATTTTTCCCAAACCGGGCCAATGCTCGTCGGATATCAGCCTGAAAAAGAACCACAATCACAAGAATTATAGAGGTGATAAATTTGTCAAGCATCCAGTTTAGAGCCCCCAGTTCCAGCAAACCGCTTATGGCGTATACGGCAAAAACCAGAAAAAGACCTAAAAGTATCTGGAGAGCTCTGGTGCCGCGAATAATCAGGAACATCTGGTAGATAATAAGGGCAACCAGTAGGATATCCACCACATCCGGTAACCCGAAGTTTCTAAATATCTCTATTAACTTCATCCAACTTCCTAAAGCATGTAAACCATTATAAAAGCTTAATCCAGATTATTTGCTTTTACAATGGCATCGGCAACCCGGGCTACTTCATTCATCTGTCTGATGTCGTGAACCCTGACAATCTGGGCGCCCTTGGCAATGCCAACAGCCACAGAGGCAGCCGTTCCAAAAAGTCTGCTGTTAACATCATTTCCTATTATCGCGCCAATAAAACTCTTTCTGCTGGCTCCCAAGAGAATGGGTCTTCTAATAATCCCGAGCCTCCCAAGGTTGCCCATAAGAGCCAGATTATGGTCGATGGTCTTGCCAAAACCAATTCCCGGGTCCAGAACCATGGCTGATTTCTCTATTCCAGCCTCAGAGGCCCTGTCCATTCCCTCCTTCAAGTAGAGAATAATTTCGGGAAAGAGATTCTGGTACTTAGGATTATTCTGCATATATTTCGGCGTACCTTTGATGTGGGTCAGCACAATGCCTGCGCCGGAATCGGCTATTACCTTGGCCATGGCGTCATCAAAATGCAGCCCGCTAATATCATTCACGATTTTCGCTCCCGCCTCTATTGCGGATTTAGCGACTTCAGACTTGTAAGTATCTATGGAAATCGGGACTTTTAACTCTTTAGCCAAAATTTCAATTATGGGACAAACTCTGTCGATTTCCGCGGATATGCTTACCGGCTCAGCTCCAGGCCTGGTGGACTCGCCACCGATATCAATGATATCCGCACCTTCTTCAACCTGTTCAAGGCCTCTTTTAACGGCAGCGTCTTTATCAAAAAATCTCCCCCCATCAGAAAAGGAATCAGGGGTCACATTTAAAATTCCCATTATCAAAGTACGCTTTTCACAATTAAAGGAAAAGCCCCTGCCTTCCCAAATCACTACTTGTCCACCTCATTCTCATCTTTTTCCGATTCAACACCATCTTTATTATCAGAATCTGCAACTTTCGGTTTCTCAACTTCTTCAGGGTCTTTAATATCAGCGGCGGCTTCCTTATTTTTTCCATCATCAGAAGAGTCGGATTTGCTCCAGAGAGGAACAAAATTCTCCTGGTCTTCACTATCTTCGGATTCTTCCACAGGTTCAGCGTCCATAACCACATCTTCCACTATTCTCTCAGCTTCGGCCTTGGCGTTGCGTTCCTCAAGGGAGAGAAGCTTCTTGGGCGGGGCTTTTCTTTTGAGGTCCCGCCCTTCCAATAGATCATTAAGCTCGTCACCATCAATGGTTTCATACTCAAGAAGAGTCTCGGATACTCTTATTAAAGCCTCTTTGTTCTCATTTAATATCTTCTTGGCGACCTTATAGCCCGATTGCAAAATCCGGGAAACTTCCTGGTCGATTTTCCACGCGATGTTTTCAGAGAAATCTTTCTGCTGCTGGATCTCCTTTCCAAGAAAAACCAGGTCCTCTTTTTTTCCAAAGGATACCGGGCCAAGCTCTTCACTCATGCCCCATTCCTGAACCATTTTCCTTGCTACGGCTGTGGCTCTTTCAATATCATTGCCGGCGCCGGTGGTCATATCGTCGAAAATAAGCTCCTCAGCGATCCTGCCGCCCATCATAAAAGCGATTATCTTTTCAAGATAAATCTTTGAATGGGAGTGGCGCTCATCCACAGGCAAGGTCTGAGTAAGTCCAAGAGCCCTGCCTCTGGGAATGATTGTGACCTTATGAATCGGGTCCATACCTTTGAGATTGACTCCAACTATGGCGTGTCCCGCTTCATGATAGGCGGTGAGTTTCTTCTCTTCTTCCGGGATAATCATGCTTCGCCGCTCAGTGCCCATTAACACTTTATCTTTTGCTTCCTCAAACTTATCCATGGTTACAGCTTTATTATTTTCCCTGGCGGCCAAAAGGGCGGCTTCATTCACAAGATTCTCCAGATCAGCCCCTGTAAACCCCGGTGTGCCTCTGGCAATAACCTTCAGGTCCACATCATCAGCAAGAGGAGTCTTTCTGGAATGGACAATAAGTATCTGCTCTCTCCCGAAAATATCAGGAATTGGAACTACAACCCTTCTGTCAAATCTGCCCGGACGCAAAAGAGCCGGATCAAGAACATCGGGTCTGTTTGTCGCCGCGATAAGGATCACACCCTCGTTGGATTCAAATCCATCCATCTCCACAAGGAGTTGGTTGAGGGTCTGTTCTCTTTCGTCATGCCCTCCTCCAAGCCCGGCGCCGCGATGGCGACCAACGGCGTCAATTTCATCGATGAAAATGATACAGGGAGCGTTTTTCTTTCCCTGGACAAAAAGGTCTCTGACACGACTGGCGCCGACGCCGACAAACATCTCGACAAAATCGGAACCTGATATGGAAAAGAAGGGAACTCCGGCTTCTCCGGCTATCGCTCTTGCAAGCAGAGTTTTTCCAGTTCCGGGAGAACCCATAAGCAGGACGCCTTTGGGAATTCTTCCACCCAGCTTTGTGAACTTTTTCGGGTCTTTTAGAAAGTCGATTATCTCGGTTAGCTCTTCCTTGGATTCATCAATACCGGCGACATCTTTGAAGGTTACCTTTTTACTGTTATCCGACAGAAGCCTTGCCCGGGATTTGCCAAAGCTCATGGCCTTGCCTCCCCCGGATTGCAGTTGTCTCATTACAAAAATAAAAACACCAATGATCAGGAGCATGGGCACCCATGTTGATAAAAATCCCCAAAACGGGTTGATGGTGGTGGGGACTACCGTAACAGCAATGGGGCTTTCGTCGGCTTTGCCATCACGATTATAGTCATCAAGGAGTTCGTATAGGTCATCAGACTCAAAACCTACTGTCTCAAAATCTGTTTTATCGTTATAGGTTCCTTCTATTTTTCTTCCCTTGATTACTACAGAAGCCACTTTACCTGCACGAACCTGGGCCTTGAATGTTGTAAAGTCTATCTGTTGAACATCCACTCCGCTTTTCTGGACCAGTTGCCACAAAAGTACAAAAGTAAGGATGACCATTATTAATAGAGCGAGGTTTTTAACCAACGGTTTCACATATCCTCCAGGATTTCTTTACAGATTGGTTTTGTATTCTATAAATATTTATTCAGTTTAACAACGTCTAAATTATTCAATTTTCCCAATTCCTATTCTAATCATAATCTCATTTTGGGCGGCTTTTTCCCATTTTCGGCCATGAAAGACTCCCGGCGCCCAGAAAATCCCCTTTGAATCGAGAAAAACAGGAATTTTATCGCGAAGGTTTTTTGGGGTTTTTTTGTCAATAAAAACTCTGGACAGCTTTTTACTTCCTCTTCCCTCCATAATCTCTACTCTGTCGCCTTTTTCCCGACCTCTTACTGTTATTGGAAACCTTATTGCGTCTTTTGGAAAAAACGCCCGGTGCCATATATCTCCTTTTATATCGGAGAATTTATTACCCTCTATTACGGTTATTTTAATGGCACCATAAACATAATCACCATTTCCCTCTATTACAACCCTTTCACCGGAAAATCTTTCCTGGGTCGGCTTTGAAAATATCAGCCGGTCATATTCTCTACCAACCACAATTTTTCCCCATATTTCAAAACCGGCGGAAGGATTTTTGGACCGGAGTAAATGATCAATACTCTCCAGATGTTTCGTTGTAACAGAAAGAAGGTTTCCTTTAGCTTTTTTTATGGCCGCCCTGTAAACTCCCATTCTTCTTCCCTTTGAGAGAGATTTAAGGAAGTTGCCATTAAGCGAAAGAGTAGGTTTCTCAATAAAAAATCCCGTAAGACCTTCAGACTTTTCCGGATTATTGAAACTGCTCCCAGCCACAATCGCCCTTTTCAAGTCTTCTTTGGCAAGATCCTCCAGAACTTCTCTTTCCAAAAGAGCGACCTTTGCGATTCGCCCTGCCACCGGTCGAATATCATATCCCATGATTTGGTTGATTTTTGGCAAGATATCTTTCCGTATCCTGTTTCTTGTATATTTATCAGAATAATTGCTCTTATCCTCAAGATAGGGTAAATCCTCTTTTTCAGCGTACTTATGAATAGCCTTTCTACTTACAAAAAGCAGAGGACGAATCACGGCGCCCCGCTTGGGCAAAATTCCTGAAAGCCCTCCAATGCCCGAACCCCGAAAGAGTCTGTAGAGAACTGTCTCAGCCTGGTCATCCATATTGTGGGCGGTGGCAATCAAATCATAACCCTTTTCCTTCGCCATATTCCCAAGAGCGTCATACCGCATCTCTCTTGCTCTATTTTGAACCCCGGCATGGTGACCGGGTTCAATTTTTGATGAAAAAAACGGCACTTTGAGTGAGCCCGCGAGACAATTGACAAACAACTCCTCCTCATCGGCCTCGGGTCTTAAGCCATGATGGATATAAGCGAGAGCGATTTGAATATCAAGCCGGCTCATCATTGAATGGAGGTAGTGAGCGCAGACTGTGGAATCTATTCCACCTGAGGCAGCTAGAAGAACCTTGGCGCCCAAAGGCATTAAGAAGCGTAAATACTTTTTGTCAACAAACGGGCTGAGAACTTTTCCCATAATCTAGGAGCCAATCGGAGAAATGCTCTCCGGCTGCAAATCCACCATGCACCCTGTCTGCACAATACCAGATATTGACGTATATTCCCGATATGCGTCTGCATCTGGTATTGCACATCCGAAGCACCTGACGACTTTTCCCATTGAAACCCTTTCTCCGACAGACTCCTAGCCGTTAATAATTATGGTTACAGTAGTTAATGAGCTCTTTGTCTCCTCTGAAATATGAAGATGAAGCATTCGTTTTTTCTTTTTGTAGAGAAGTCCGGCCTTATCTTTTTGATCACTTTTTCCAAGAGCCTTCCAACCATGAAGTTTAAGTTTCTCATTGTAATAAATCACTATGGCCTCTAATGGTGATGTCGTTACAAATTTTGCCACCGCGTCTTTGGGACCGGTTTTTTTCTCAAATCCCTGTGAATATGGATAAATCGGAACATCAGTGGGAAAAGGATAAATTTTTGGCAAAGGAGTTTTTGGAACATTGGCGGCGGTTCCACTATCGCCCTTTGAACAGCAAGTCAGCAAGAAGGCAATTCCAAAAATCACAACTGAGAATTTCCGCAATTTAAATTCTCCTAAAAAATGAACAATCCATTTTTTTTACAATTATCATCGGAACCCTTTTTTTTCCAGCAGTTTCTTGTTAAATAACCGATTACTTTTTTTAAAAGTTACCCTTGAAATCAAAGCATATCTGTATAAGTATTTATTCAAGTTAAATATTTGAGAAAACTTCTTGATGTTCAGAATAAGATACACTTTTTTAGTCACTTTCATACTTATCGCCATACTTGATATAGGAGTATCCCAATATTTTAATAAACCGAACCATATCTTCAGAAACGAAGGAAACAACAACAATGCCATGGATTATCTTTTTCGTCAGATGGAAAAGGATTCATCAAGATATATTATTGCCTGGCAAGGCGCCTCGGTGATGCAGGGACTCCATAACGCCCCTCCTTTGAAAACATACCCCGCTCTCGTAAATAGATTCCTGAGAAAAAAAGGGATAGATGTAAATTCCTACAACCTGGCTGTAGCCGGCAATGATATAGGCGACAACTACCTTCTTGCCCATAAATCAATGAAATGCGGCGCGAACATCATACCTGTGGCATTGCATTACAAACTTTTTTCGAAAAACCGGCAGAAGAAGGGCATGGTTCGATATAAGGAAAATCTTTTTTATCTCAATGAAGCCACCGGCTTTTCCTCAATTCGTTCCGATCTGCTCAAAGTCAAACCATTTGAATGGACTGAAGTCTGGATAAACGGAACTCTTTCAAGATTCTGGAACCTCTATCGTTACAGAAAAACAATCTGGGCTATTGTGCTTGAAAACGGAAAGAACCCTCTGGAACACCTCGGTTTTCTCTATTCAACCCGGTCCGGCCTCGCCCACGACGCTGCCCTTTATGGCGCGAAAATCAATTTTGAGGATCGAAATGCCGATTATATTTGGAAGGAAATACCATCCTCCATGGCCCTTGTTAATCGTCTTGCCTATAAAAAAATAGATATTTCGGACAATAACTCTGTCTGGGCAATTATTGACAAGATGTGTAAAGAGGCCGACAAAGCCGGTGTTTTGCTTCTCTTTTTTCACTCTCCTGTGAATTTTGAGGCAGTCAAATATTTTGACCAGTACCAAATCGACGACTATCGCAAGTTTAAACTCGCATGCGCCAGACACATAGGTAATAATGGGCAGATGATTATTGACATGTCTGACAAAGTGGAGAGCAAATTCTTTACCGATTTTGAACATCTGAACATGAACGGCCACAGAAAACTGGCAAAAGAGATGCTTGTAAAATTAAGGGAAGGGATAAAACTAATAAAAAACAGGTGATGGAGAAGTTAAAATTAAACACTTTGGCTAATCTTTTTCTTGAAAATTAATATATCCTGGATAAAGATCATATTCGCTTAGTTGTTTACCTTTAAAGGTTCTATTTGATGAATCAGCCCGAAAAAATCAAAGATTCCAAAGCCCCAAAGGCTCTTTTCAGAATAAAGTATGTTTTGGGATGGCTGCTGATTCTTTTTTTCATTCTCGAAATATGCTCTAGGATATTCTTCGCCAAACCCGGCCTTCTTTTAAGAAACGAGGGCATAGGGACCCAGGCTATGGATTATTTCTTTGAGCAGATGGACAAAGATCCGGTGGATATGAAGATCGCCTGGATTGGCGCTTCTGTGATGCAGGGTCTAAAAAATGTTCCGCCAGGCAAAACCTACCCCCTTGTCGCCAACAAGTTATTAAAAGAGAAAGACCTCCATATCTCCGGCTATAACCTTTCAACCGCCGGAGTAAGAGTGGGCGACACTTATCTGATACTTCATGAAGCAATAAAACATGGAGCAAAAGTGGTTCCCATTGCCCTTCATTTGAAAACCTTTTCAGGTAAACGCTTTTCCATAGCCGAGCCGGTTCTTTACAAGGACTCAAGCTATTATTTAATGGGTCATCCCGAATTTGTTGAAATACGGGAAAAGGACCTTCACGTAAATACTTCATCATGGATGCATATATTGCTGGATAAATCCATATCCAGAATTTGGGCGTTTTATAGATATTCCGGCATGGTTTTTCCAATGTTATCCAAAAGCGACAAGCCGCCCATGGATTTCGTGAAGCACCAATATCTTCTGGCCATGGGGCTGGCAAATGAGTTTGTAACAACCGCGGCTACTATGGATTATGAATATAGAAATCAGGACGACATATGGCTCGGCATCCCGAAAGTCTGGTCCATGGCAAACAAATCCTCTTATACCGAGGTTAACCTTACCAAAACAAATCCTTTATGGCGCCTTATTGACAGAATTACTATAGAAGCAGGGCAACAAAAGGTTGTTATTCTTTTCTTCTTTTCCCCTCTTAACAAACTCGCCATCGAGAAACACGATCAGTTTCCGTGGCCCTTGCAACAGAGATATGTGGATATTGTGAGTAACCGAATAAAAAGCTCAGGCTTTGATCATATTATCGCTGACATGACAAACGCGGTTGAACCCAAATACTTTACGGATTTCGATCACATGAATATTAACGGCCACAGGCAACTGGCACATGAAATGATACCCTATCTTGAAAAAGCCATTCTAAAATCGGAGATGATAAATAAATGACCATCTTCACCTGGAATTACGTGTTAGCCGTATTAGCTATTCTCGGAATATATAGGATTATAGGTCCAAGATATAGAGTTCACTTTTTAGCCGGCATTTCCATGATCTGGGTGCTTTTCCAAAAATCACCCATTCCTTTTCTCGGCATTGTTTTTGCCACAATAACCCTGGGACTTCTCTTGTTTGGCTGGCTGTTTGGCAAACTGATCCCAAAACAGAAAACAGAAGTTGGTCAAAAATCGGTTCTTATCGTGGGAATTATTGTCGCCATTATGCCCCTTTTCCTTTTCCGTTATATATTTGGAGAGGGGGCGGTGCTACGGATATTCCTGACAGCCACAGAGAGGATGGGCGCCGGTGCCGGAGCAATCCTCGCGCCCCTTGGAATCAGCTACTTCACTTTCAGAATAATCTGTTATCTTGTGGAAGTATATAAAAAGACCATCGAGCCTATAAAACCTTCCGAGTTCCTGGCTTACGTTCTCTTCTTTCCCACTATGCTCGCCGGCCCCATCGAAAGAGTCGGCACATTTATTGACCAGATTCGTTCTGACCACCAGGTGGACATGGAAGATATCACTGTCGGCATAAAAAGAATCGTCACCGGTCTTTTGAAAAAACTTGTTCTTGGCGCCTTTTTCTATCAGCTTACCTCCCCGCTTTTTACTCTGCCCACCGGCGAACCGGGCTTTTCCGACGAACTGGGGAAGTATCAGGTGTGGCAATTATGG
>CAYSHR010000106.1:0-9222 GCA_964430795.1 uncultured bacterium | reverse complement strand
TATTCCGAACAGAAGCCAGATGGCTGATTATGGACTCACGTCCATTCAGATAGGCGCCATGTTAAGAACGGCATTTGAAGGGCAGGAAGCAACTTATTTTCGTGAAGCCGGTGATGATTATGACATCAGAGTCCGGCTAAGTGAAAAGGATCGAGATAATCTCGCGTCTTTTGGCGACATGCTTATAAGAACAGCAAAAGGGCATGTGCCCCTGTCGGCTCTGGGTGAAATCAAATATAGTCAATCAGAATCGAAAATTGAGCGCAAAAACAAACAGCGGGTTGTAAAAGTTCTGGCGAACGTATCGGGAATAACATTAGGCGAGGCCGCGGACATCTGGGAGAAAAACATAGACAAACAGATCACACCTCCTGGCGGTTACGACATCAATTTCGGCGGCACTGTGGAATTTATGAAAAGAGAATTCGGATACGTTTTCCAGGCGTTGATTCTCGCCATACTTCTGACCTACATGGTGCTGGCCGGCATCTTGGAGGACTTCATCCACCCCTTCACCATCATGGCCACTCTGCCCCTTGGTCTTGTGGGCGTTGGCCTGGGACTCATTATCGCCGGAGTCAGCATCAATATGATGAGCCTTATGGCCATAGTCATGCTTGTGGGAATTGTAGTCAATAACGCGATTCTGATTCTTGATTACACCAAGCAGCTTCGTAAAAAAGGCATGGAGAAGGTGGAAGCTCTAGTTGAAGCGTCAGCCGCCAGATTGCGCCCTATCATTATGACAAACATTGCCATCGCCATCTCGGTGGCGCCACAGGCAATGGGAGGCGCCAGCGCCGAGTTTCGCCGCGCTTTGGCTGTAGTCACCATGGGAGGCGTTCTTGTCAGTGCCCTGTTCACTACCTTTTTGATTCCAGCTATTTACACATGGTTCGACCGATTCGCCTTCAAAATAAAAAAGGATCAGTGATAAATAACCAAAAACTGTTCCAATCAAATATGAGAAAATACCCATGAGTCCCAAAAATTCAATTCTGGCCAAAATCTGCTGTGATTGGGTGTCGAGCGAAGGGGCTGGGGCCTGTAATTGAATCGTTCAGCCCACCTGAGGATCATATTTCGAATCCAAATCCCCTGAGCAAGCGAAATTCGTCATAACAAAATAATTTCACCGGAAGCGATGTGTACATTTTTTTGGCCGGAAACCACATGAAATCAATCGAGATTCCAGACCATAGAAGGCCATCCGAAAAGGCAAGTTCGAGTTCGATACCGGCAAGTTCAATACCGGTAACGTTTCCTCCACCAAGCTCCTTGAAAAAGGATGCTCTCTCGGTTTTGTAGCCCCACTTCGGGGCAACTGTCGTTTGTGGCGTATAACCGCGGGAAATAAAGGGATTTTCCGCAATCCACGACAGGCCGAAAACCGCTTTCTAATCGGGCCCGCCTCCAGAGGTTAAATTTTCTTCCACATTTCCAAATGGTCCGTACTTTGGATAAAAGGCCGTGTTTCCGGCATAAAAAATTCGCTTCGAAATTTTTATTATGGAGCTCATTTACTGATCAACATTATGGAACAAAGACTCCATCAACCTCCACGGACTTGGTTGCCCATCATTAAAGGGCGGGCCCTCATCGACTTCCTTGGCAAAGACATTTCCATTGCCTTCGAGGAGGTCTCTATTAACGGTGTCCCATCTTCAGAATATCGCGGCGCGGCCTACTGGTTCAGATGGCTGAAACTCTTGGGCCTGTTAGCTTTGCTGATTGGGATTCTAATAATTTTTCTTTTGAGCCGATGAGAATAAGTTGCCAAAGAGTTTGAAAAATCGCCAAGCCGTCATTCCTTAAATACGCGGCAAAAGAAAATTTGCGGCAGCGGAAATGAAAGCGATATAGTATTATTTGAGTGTATATAAATAGAACCTATGTGGGCGTTATTAATTTAAACGAGAATCGTGTAGGAGCTGCCCCCCGTGGCCGCCCATCATGGGCATGCAAAATAAAAATATATTGGGTAGGCACAGAGGCCTACCCCTACGAGTAAACCGTAATACTACAATAACCTCATTGACACAGCCTCTTTTCTAAATTAGTTTTCACCCTCGTTATCGTTTATGAAATCGTCTTATAGGGAGCGTAGAATGCGGAATGATGGAAGAAAAGCGACTCAGCTTCGCAGTATGAAGATGGAAACCGGCGTTCTTGATTATGCTGAGGGAAGCTGCATGATTACAGTTGGGCAAACGAGAATTCTCTGCGCGGCGTCGGTGCAGACCAAGCTCCCCAGGTGGCTCAAAGGCGCGGATCAGGGCTGGATTACCGCCGAATACAACATGCTGCCAAGGTCAAACCGAGACAGAACCAGGCGTGACCGATCGGGCAAAGTCAGCGGCAGGACCCTCGAGATTCAACGACTCATCGGCAGGTCGTTAAGGGCAATCGCGGACCTTAAAAAAATGCCGGGAATCCAAATCACTCTCGATTGCGACGTGATCCAGGCCGACGGCGGAACAAGGACCGCCTCGATAACAGGAGCCTTTGTGGCTCTGGTGGACGCTTTGCGCTGGGCAAAAAACGAGGGCCTTGTAAAGTCCATGCCCCTTAATGATTATGTTGCCGCTGTAAGCGCGGGCAAAGTTGCCGGCAAATTGCTTCTCGACCTTGATTATCATGAGGACTCCAGCGCCGAGGTGGACGCCAATTTTGTAATGACAGGGCGCAACGGAATCGTTGAAATCCAGGGCACAGCCGAAAAGACGCCCTTTACTGATGAGGAATTTCAATCTCTGCTGGCCATGTCCAGACTGGGAATAAAAAAGCTGGTCAAAGAGCAACGAAAGACCATCAAACCCAGACTGGTCATCGGAAGAAAAAAGTGAAAATACTAATCGCCACTAATAATAAAGGAAAATTGCGGGAGATCAGAGAGATACTTTCCACAAGCCAAATCGAAGCAGTCTCCCTTTCCCAGGCAGATGTTTCAGGAGATCCGATAGAAGACGCCGATACCTTTTTGGGCAACGCCATTATTAAGGCCCGCTATTTCGCGAAGCTTACCGGTATGCCCGCCATTGCTGACGATTCGGGCCTTTGCGTAGACGCTCTAAATGGCGCGCCCGGAGTAAAAAGCGCGCGGTTCGCCGGAGAAAACGCCACGGATAAAGCCAACAACGCGCTGATGTTAAAGAAGCTTGAAACAGTAGACGACGCCCTTAGGACCGCCCACTTTGAGTGCGTTATGGTATGCGTGGGCCCTGACGACAAACTTATTTCAGCCCAGGGAAAAAGCGAGGGGGTTATACTCAGGGCGCCGCGAGGTGAAAACGGCTTTGGATATGATCCTCTCTTTTTAGTCCCAAAACTCGGCAAAACCTTTGCTGAACTTGAACCGACCGTTAAGCATTCCATAAGCCATAGAGGGCGCGCCCTTAAAAAACTCGCGGCCAGGCTTGTGGATTTTCTTGATTAACCCTGATTCAGTGGTTTTCTTTTTTCCGCCAGAGAGATTCCAGGGCGATTTTTCCCTGATAACCAAAGATTATCCAGATAGAGGCGGCCAGTAGAGAGAAATCCCGTACAAGATACCAGTTGTTTATTTTCTTTCCGCCATCGGTAATCTCGCAGCCGCAGTCGATATCGAGCCCTTTTATCAGCGCCCAGAACAGGGCGATAATAAAGGAGACATACAATAAGGCGGATATCAAAGCTGAGGCCTCGACAAAAATACCGACGACAAGAAGAAGGCCGATGACTAACTCTATCCAGGGTAGCCCAATAGCCCATATGTTTACAAGGAAATCAGGAAGGAAACCGTAATTTGATATGGCTATGGCAAACTGGTCGGGATTGGCGATCTTGTCATAGGACGCCCATATAAAAAGGCCGCCGATCAGGATGCGTAGAATTAAGATAGCTATTGAGTTTGTCAGGATCTTTTTCATTATTATTCCAAAGAATAGAGGGGCTTTATTTTTATTTTGTTGGTTGGATATTCTTTGCCCACCCAGGCGGGCCAGCCGCCGAAAAACACATAAACCTCTTTGTACCCTTCGGCAAAAAGAAGCCGGGCGATCTCATCGCTTGAATGGCAACTCTCCCCTGAGCAATAAGCAACAATGGGGGTTTTTAAATCAAAATGGGAGATTGTATCAATAAAAAGGCTTTCAAACTGCTCATAAGGCAGATTTATGGCGTTTTTGATATGCCCGGCGCCATATTCAGCGGGAGTTCTGGCGTCAACAAATACGGCTTTGCCTTTATCAAAAAGCTCTTTTGACTTATCCAGATCAATTTTTACCACCCCTGCCACGGTCCGCATTCTCGCTTTCTCCACTATCGGTATCCCATCTGAACGAACTAAATTGGCGGTAAATCCCATTATCAGGGCGACAAGGGTAATAATCAGTCCTTGTATTACTATGCTGGATAGTTTTCTTTTCAATATAATCTCCACTGGCTTTCCGGTATATTTTGGACAAAAAACAGCATAAAGGGTTAAGAGATGGATATCAAATAGTTTAAACATTTTTATAATTTTCTTCCAAAATAAATTAGCGGATTGACAAACGCATATGTGGGCATTACATTTTACCAAATTTATAAATAGCCTTTGGGTTTTTTTAGGAGAAATAATGAAAGAGAAAGTATCCCAGGTAATTGATAAAATCCGCCCTTACCTTCAAAGAGATGGTGGCGATGTTGAACTTATCAACGTAAAAGATGACAAAACCGTGGAAGTAAAATTACAAGGCGCCTGCAATGGTTGCCCTGGGGCTCAAATGACCTTGAAGATGGGAATTGAGCGTACTTTAAGGGAAGAGGTTGATCCGGAAATCACAGTAGTACCTGTAAATTAAAAACAAAGTATTAAAAATATTGAGGTATTTCAATGGCGCACCTGATAACTGATGAGTGCATTGCATGTGGTTCTTGTATGGAGGAATGCCCTGAGGATGCCATTTCCGAAGGTGATATATACCTTATTGATCCAAAGTTATGTACTGATTGCGGCGCCTGTGCTGAAGTCTGCCCGGTAGAGGCCATTCTTCCTCCTGAGTAGTTTTTTTAACAAGCTCAATATACTTTTCATTCCAAAGAAGATATAATCAACCATTCTCTAAAAAGGAGAAGAACTTTGCTAGGGAAAGCTCTTTTGCCCGAGAGTCTGTTTTGCTGCTTTAACCAAGAATAAATATTATTTTTTAAGAGAAGGATTAAAAATGAAAAAGTCCATGTGGCCGGTGGTTGTTTTTTTGATGCTGACAATACCATTTACTTTTTTCTATGCCTGTGAAGGGGATGATAATGAGGATTCAAGTGTTCCGCTGAATCCACCTGATGACGATGATGATGACACTTATTATCCACCAGACGATGATGATTCAGGTGATGACGATGATGATGACGATGACGACGATGATGATGATGATGACGATGACGATGATGATGACGATGATGACGACACAGTGGTGGACTGGGGAGGTCTTCTGGACTTTGACGGTATCAATGATTATGCCTATGCCGCGGATTCTCCAGACCTGAGAATCACCGACGATTTAACAGTGGAAGCCTGGGCAAAAATCCCGTCGGTTCCAACATATTATTACAACTTCGTAGATAAACAGGGCACACCGGTTGATAAAGCCGCTCATGGCGGATATGTGCTTAGAATTAACAATGGGGGCAAGGCTGAATTTTGCGTAAACATCGGAGGACTTGGCTATTGCGCGGAATCATCTTCCAACGTTCCTGTTGGTTCCTGGTTCCATATTGCCGGAGTTCATGATGGGATAAATAATGACGTAAGAATTTATGTGGATGGCGCCGCAATGGGCAGCGCCGGCACCGCTGGTGGCGACATTGACGAAACAGCTCATGAGCTGTGGATCGCGCGACACGTACCGTCCACATCATTGTATAACGCTTTTTCATTAGACGAAACCCGAATTTCCGGTAGCGTAAGATACTCCGGCACTACTTTTACCTCCCCTGATGAGCCTTATATTAACGATGGCGATACAGTAGCTTTGTGGCATATGGATGAGGGAACCGGAACAACAGTCGCGGATGGTTCGGGCAATGGAAACCCATTAACTCTCGTGGGAGGCGTAACCTGGATAACTCGCTGACATTGAAAATAAATAGCTGATTTTTTTGATTTTGCCGGCAATATCCCTGGTTGGGTTTTGCCGGCGATATTTTTTCAGATATGCTTTCCTTATTTCTTGACATCCCGCCCTGCTCTGCCTTTAATAATTTTGTGACGACAAGTTTCTAAAAAGACCTCTTTGCCGTGGCTCGAAAAAAAGTTTATTTTTGAAGATGGAGATTTTTACTCATGGCGCCGCGAAAGAAATCGAAAAAAAAACCGGATGACAGGACCCCTCTCTTTATTGATCTTGAGGGGGATGACATTGGAAAAAAGGTTCAGAAATTTGTTTTGCAGGTGGTAAAGGAACTTTTTCCCAATCTCGAAAAGCCCCAGGTCATGGCTGCTGAAGTCGCCACTGAAATCCGGAAGTTAAAGATCAAAACTCTCTCGTCTCACCTTGTAAGTGGATTCATCAAAAACAGAATCGCGGAGCAGAAACCGGGGCTGAGCAAAGAAGGATATCTTCTGCCAAAACTCTCTGACAACGCCATAACTGTTTTAAATCACCGTTATTTAAAAAAGGGGAAAAACAGAGAACCGGTGGAGATGCCCTATCAGATGTTTTACCGGGTAGCCAAAGCCATATCAAAAGCTGATCAGACATATGGCAAATCCAAAGAGGAGATGGAAAAAACCACAAAAGACTTCTACGAGATGATGGTGAAGCGCTTTTTTATACCCAATTCGCCGACTTTAATGAACGCGGGGCGAGCCCTGGGTCAGCTCTCTGCCTGCTTTGTTCTCCCGATTGAAGATTCCATGGATTCTATTTTTGAGGCTGTAAAGCAGACAGCCATGATCCATAAATCCGGCGGCGGCACAGGGTTCAGTTTCTCTCGTTTACGCCCTGCCAATGACAGGGTGCGAACAACCAAGGGCATAAGTTCCGGTCCCATTTCCTTTATCCATGTTTTTGACGCGGCTACAGAAACCATAAAGCAAGGTGGCACGCGACGAGGGGCGAACATGGCGATTTTAAGGGTGGACCATCCTGACATTCTCGATTTTATTACCTGCAAGGCCGACCTTTCCCATCTAAATAATTTCAACCTATCCATTGGAATCACGGATGAGTTTATGAAGGCGGTGGAGAAAAACAAAAAATTTAATCTTATAAATCCCCGGACAAATAAAAAGGCCGGCAGCCTTATGGCTCGAAAAGTCTTCGAGATAATCGTAGCCATGGCCTGGACAAATGGCGAGCCGGGCATGATTTTCCTGGACCGGATAAACGCGGTTAATCCCACCCCCGGGGTTGGCGATATCGAAGCCACAAATCCTTGCGGCGAACAGCCTCTTCTGCCCCACGAATCCTGCAACCTGGGCTCCTTGAATCTGGCTTTGATGGTGGAAAAGAAGAAGGTGAAGTGGGACTTGTTAAAAGAGACAATAAATCTCGCGGTCCACTTTCTGGATAACGTCATTGACATCAATAAATATCCCCTCGCGAAAATCAGGGAGACGACCCTTGGAAATCGCAAGATTGGTTTGGGCGTTATGGGTTGGGCGGACATGCTTGTTCAGATGAATATCCCATACAACTCAAGCAAGGCTATTAAACTCGCTGAACAGATGATGTCGTTTATCCAAAGCACTGCTCAAAAAGCCTCCTGCGCTCTGGCCGGGGAGCGAGGTGAGTTCCCCAATATCGGCAAGTCCGTTTATGCTAAGAACCCCAAAGGTAAAAGACCCAGAAACGCCACAGTGACCACCATCGCCCCAACTGGAACCATTTCAATTATTGCCGGCGCCAGTTCGGGCATTGAACCGATTTTCGCCATTAGTTTTTACAGAAGAGTTCTTGATGGGCAGAAACTGGTGGAAACAAATCCATATTTTGAGCTTCTGGAAAAAAAGGAAGTTTTTTACTCGGAAGACCTCATGGAAAAAATCGCCAACTCAGGCGACATAAAGGATATGGATGAAATTCCGGATCATATAAAAAAGCTCTTTGTAACCAGCCATGATATCGCCCCTGAGTGGCATGTAAAAATGCAGGCGGCTTTTCAGATGTACACGGAAAACGCTGTTTCAAAAACAGTGAATTTTTCTGAAGGGGCCACAACCGATGACGTAGCCAAGGTTTTTAGCCTGGCTTATTCAACGGGCTGTAAAGGCATAACCGTATACAGGTATAATTCCCGTGAATCGGTGCTGAATGTGGACATGGAAACCGAGTCTGGTGAAATCGGGGCTGAAGGCAAAGAGTTTGTTTCGGTTTATAACGCCATTGATCCCCGCCCTAGAGCGAAAGGGCGGATATCGGGTCTGACAGAGCTTCATTCAATCGGATGCGGCAAACTTTATGTAACGGTAAATACAGATGACGTGGGAATCTGTGAAGTCTTTACAACTTTGGGTCGATCCGGTGGTTGCCCGAGCCAGTCCGAAGCTACAGGACGCCTTGCCTCTCTTGCTCTTCGAAGCGGAGTAAAGCTGGACGCCATCATCGAACAACTCAGGGGCATTAGGTGCCACAGCGCCATCAGGCAAAACGATTCATCAAAGCTCAAAAAGAACAACGGCCAGAGAGCTGTTTCCTGCCCGGCGGCCATCGCCACAGTCCTTGAAACCATGTCCAAAGAAACCCCGGACAACAGGATCGCCCCCGCTCAGTCAAAGAATAATTATCACCCTCCCAAAGCCGCGGGAACGCCAAAGGAGCATGAGTTTCTGGAAAAGGACCTTTGCCCTGATTGTGGCGCCGCCATTCGCCACGCCGGGGGATGTGTAGTCTGTCATTCCTGTGGATATTCAAAGTGTGGATGACATATTAAATCTACGGATTTGCCCCACACCCAATGGTTTTTCATCTTGAATGTTTTTACTGGCAAAGCTTCAAAAAATGTGTATCTTATACATTCTGTTTTTTTGTAAGTTAAAGCTTTTGGTCCAAGTATACAAACCTTTGATTCATTAACAGGAAATCTTCTATGCAACCACTTGATATTGCTCTTTGGATTTGTGGCGGCGCCCTGGTTCTCGCGTTTATCTATCTTATATATAGCTATGTTCAAGGGCTCAAGGGCAGCCCGAGAGAGCTATATATATTGTTTATCACCAAAGTCATTGAGTACACAGCTTACGGCGCCATGAATCTCTCC
>CAYSHR010000105.1:0-9356 GCA_964430795.1 uncultured bacterium | reverse complement strand
CCTCTAAAAATCATCGCCCTTTCTTTGCCCTTTGAGGGAGTGGTGAGCCGGGAGGAACTTCGCGCCCATCTTCACTATGACCGGCGTAATGTTGACTGGATTCCTTTTCATTTTCGCCAGTTGTATCGCCCTTGGGATCGTGACTGGGGTTTTTGCGCGCCGCGGCGTTTTTACGATTCCCTTAAAAAAGGGGATTATTTTGTGCGCATCCAAACCGAGGAATACGATGGGTCGTTGAAGATCGCCGATTATACTCTTCCCGGCAAAAGACCTGAAACCATTGTTCTGGTCGCCCATCTTGACCATCCCGGCGTGGCGAATGACGACCTGGCCGGAGTTATGGCGGGAGTGCGAATCATGCAACTCCTTGGGCAAAAGCCACGTAAATATACTTACCGCCTGGTTCTGCCCCAGGAGATCATCGGCAGCGAGTTTTACTTGAACCACATGCAGGAAACAGGAGAGAAGGCGCCTTTTATCTATGGTCTTTTTCTTGAAATGCTCGGGACTGATACGCCGTTGAATCTGCAAAAGTCTCATGCGGGCGCCACCGCCATGGACAACGCGTTAAAGAGCGCTTTGGCGGATTTGCCCGGCAAATATCACCAGGATGGATTTCGTGA
This sequence comes from uncultured bacterium, assembly GCA_964430795.1. GTDB lineage: Bacteria > Lernaellota > Lernaellaia > JACKCT01 > CAYSHR01 > CAYSHR01. The sequence continues at coordinate 8,733 of CAYSHR010000105.1, read as the reverse complement.
AGTTATCTGCAATGATGAGGCGAATTGGGAGGCCCACGGCGTGCCCATGCCTTGCATTTCCCGGTATCCATATCAGGAGTATCATTCCCAACATGACAATATGTCCATCATTTCGCCGGATATTCTTGAGGAGTCGGCGCAGTTTGTCGTTGACGCCCTTGAGGGACTGGAAAAGGATCGACGACTCGCGAAAAATTTTACAGGCGCGCCCTGCCTGAGTCACCCTGATTTTGCTCTATATGTAGATACAGGGCAACCGGCCTTTGCCGATTTCCCCCCGGACCATATCCAAAGACTGCGAAAGCTTATGGACCTGATCCCCATCCTTCTTGATACGCCAAAAACTGAATCGGAGATTGCGGCGGCAGTGAAGCTTCCTTTGGCTACAGTGGGTAAATATCTTGACCAATGGATCGAAAAAGGGCTGGTGCGAGTGACGAATGATGGATGATGAATTTAATGGACATGTGCTTGTTACATCTCCCTACAATTTTAATCAGCGCTCGATGCCGTCTCTGGCGTCCACCTTCTCCTGATAATAATGCTTAACCTCTTTCATCTCGGATACAAGGTCAGCCGCGGCAATTACCTCTAAAGGGCAATATCGACCGGTGAGCAGAAGTTCCGTTCCCTTGGGTTTATCCTTAATAAGGTCGAGAATTTCCTCAGTAGTGATCAGGTTGAAATAGTGAGCGGTGTTGATTTCATCGGCGACAACAATATTGTGATTTCCACTAAGCATGGCGCCTCGAATTTTCGCGAGTCCGGCTCGGGCCATATCCACATCCTCTTTTTCAGGTGGATTTTTTACGTGGATAAAAGTATCTTTTCCGAATTGCTCAATAGTTATATGCCCATCTGTCATTTCAGATGATTTCAGCTCACCGTAAAACTGCCCTTTCATAAACTGCCCTATATATGTTTTAAGACCTCGTCCCCAGGCTCTGAAGGATAAGCCCAGGGCCGCGGTGGTTTTGCCTTTTCCATTTCCCGTATAGACCTGCACGTAACCTTTGCCAATGAAATCACTCATAAATATTCTCCAATAAAATTTTGGTTATTCTATTTCCCGGGAAGATATTCGTCCAGCTTTTCTTGACTATTTAAAAATATTGGAACAGACTCGGCCGCTGATTATTATTTCGTGAGTTGATTTCAATAATGACTAAAGCGGCTTTACTGGCAATATGTGCCTCAATTTTCTGGGGTATGGGCATAGCTCTTCAAAAAAAAGGCATTGACGCCTCATTTCCAAAGATTTCTCTTGCAAAGTTTTTCAGCCAAATTTTCCTCATAGTCAAAACTCTTTTACAAAATTCGGTTTGGGCTATTGGTCTTTTTTGCATGTTTTGTGGAATGGGGTTTTTCGCGTATGCCCTTGCCGCCGGAGATATTTCCATTGTTCAGCCCATGGTTAACCTGACCATTGTGGTGGCGACTCTCGCGGGAGTGATATTCCTCCATGAAAAAGTAAGCCCCATGGAGTGGGTGGGAATCGGGGTGATGCTTATTGGCGTATTCTTTATCGCCCTGGAGATAAAAGCCGGCTCAAATGGTTCATTTTTGCCAATATCTTTCTCTTTACCAACAAAAAGCACAGCCATATTGCCCAATACTCTTGAAATAGGGATAATGACCCTTGTTTTTTGCCTGATAATCATCGCGTCACTACTTGTGGACAAAATCGGAATCAAGCTGGATCAGGCTTTTTCTCTATCTATCGCGGGAGGATTATGCTTCGCGCTGGCCAATACCATGGGAAAAGTGATGACCCAGAGAGTTATTGAAAAGATAGGGTTTTTCTCCCTGACTGATGCCGGGTGCCTTGGCGCCATATTTACCGATTTCCCCATTTATTTTATTGCTATTGCTAATATTTTCGGGTTTTCATTTCAACAGACTGCCTTTGCTAACGGCAGGGTGTCCCTGGTGGCGCCTGTTCAGACAATCCTGGCAAATACGGCGCCCATAGTCGCGGCAATAATCGTTTTTAGCGAAAGTTTTGGCGTCTCACGGGGAATCGGCATTGGGATGACTGTGATTGGCGTTGCCTTAATGGCTTTTAGAAAAGAGGATGACGATAGATTGGCGCAAACCGAAAAAAATATCCGGGAAGGAAGTTGAGATGAAAATAGATGCGACATACGAGGAGACAGTAAGTTTTCATGGTCATAGCTGCCCTGGCCTGGCCATTGGATACAAGGCTGTTCAGGTCGCCATAAAAGCCTTGAGGCTCGACAGGGCAAAAGACGAAGAACTGGTGGCGATTGTCGAAAACGACGCTTGCGGTGTTGATGCTTTTCAATATGTCCTGGGCGTTACTTTCGGCAAGGGAAACCTGATCCATAATGATTACGGAAAACACGTTTATACGATAATAAAAAGAGATAATGGCAGGGGAATCAGAATATCCATAGATTTTCCAAAGCTTTTTGGCCAGGACCGGAAGAGGTTCAGCCAATTACTGGAAAAATCAAAAAACGGAACCGCCGGCGTCACGGAGCAAAGGGAATTGAGGGAATTCAAGGAAAAAAGAGTTAACGTGATTCTCTCAGGTTCTGCTTATGATTTTATAAAAAAGGAAATGGTTGATATAAAAATACCACCAAAGGCAAGAATAGCGGATTCTGTAACGTGCGATAATTGTGGCGAAAAAGTGATGTCTACAAAGATAAAAATTATGGAAAACCGTAATCTTTGCGTACCCTGCCTGAAAAAGCTCACTTAATTGAAAGCCTGAATTCTCACATTCATCCGGGGTTAAAAGAACCAGACCGCTGTCATGGCGCTGACAATGGGGATGCTGAGATTGTCATCAACTTTTACAGAGAAGAGTTCTGTAACAGTGGCCGCTAAGGAAACAGCGCCCGCGACAACCAGCGAGTAATAGATGGAAAAAGAGGGAACCGCGAGAGTAAGATAACCAAGAGTGGCGGAAAAAGAGACGATAAGAAAGGCACCTGTGCCCATAAAGCTTTTCTGCTTAAATAATTTTCTTCTACCCCAAAGTTTACCCACTACCGAGGCTGCCGGGTCCGCCAGACCCAGGACCAGAACCCCAATTAGAGCGATCGGTTTGGCAAAGAAAATAGCCAAGATGAACATGGCGATAACGTAATAAGTTGACCCATTTATTCTATGTCTCTCATGAGGACGGGAAATTACTTTAAAAACCGTATCAAAAAGAAAAGTATTCCATTTTGTTGAATAGCGCCTTGTGATCTCAAGAAATCCAAAAACAACAAGGAAAGCACTAAGGAGAATAAGGGTTTGCTGTCTTGTGAGAATAAATTGATAGGCCACTGTGCATGAGATTCCGGTGGTGATATGGAGGAGATTCCTGGCATAATTAACGGGCTTTAAATGAATAGCCTTTATTTGAGTAATTTTCTGATTTTTAATATTTTGAAGTATCTCTTCATAGTTTTCAAGCAGGGGTTGATAAAGCTTGGAATTGCGCATTTTATGCGGTTCTTTGGCAAGTTCAGCGCCATAGGCTGTCAATGAACTTTCCATTTTCTTTAAAGAAGAAAAAATTGAATTTCCAAATGATTTCTTTTTCTGTTCAAAATATTCCGTCATTACCGATAATCGCGTGGACAATTCCTGAGAATAACTTTTTATGGATATTGCTCTATCCTTGTCAAAGAGGTCGGGTTTATTCAAAGCCGAGATGAAATCATGAAGGTCATTCAATATTTCATTCATGCTCTGGTAGGAAAAATCAGCTTTATCAAAGGTAACAGCTTTAACCATTTGCCACTCCGTTTGGTGCCGGACAAGGTATTTGATTTAAGTCATTTTTCTAAAATCACTGAATTGATTAAAGAAAACACTCGGATGACTTTAATGAATTTCCAATATTTGTCAAGGGCATCAAAAGGATTTTCACAGTTTAATTTATTCTTGTTTCTTTCTTTCCCTAATAGTTTCCACCTGCTAACATACTGATTATTGCAAGATTTGGAGAAGGGCTTGGAGAAAGTTCTAATAATTGACGATGACAAAAGTTTTCGAGAGGTAATGCGATTCCATCTTGAGGAGGAGGGAATTGAAGTTGATGTGGCAAAGGATGGAAAGGAAGGGCTGGAAACTTTTAATCCCGCTTCTCACCAGGTAGTTGTAACTGATTTAAAAATGCCCGGCGTTGATGGAATGGAAGTGCTCTCGAAAATTAAGAAAATAAGCGCTTCCACTGTTGTTCTTGTCATCACTGCTTTTGGAACTATTGAAAAAGCGGTTGACGCCATGAAGAGTGGCGCCTTTGATTTTATACCTAAACCCTGCACCAGGGATCACTTTAATCTTACCGTAAAAAAGGCTATCGAACACCAAAGGCTGCATGCGAGAGTCAAGGAGTTGGAACAGGTTGTCTCTACGGGCAATCGGGAAATAATTTATAAGTCTCAGGCTATGCTGAAAGCTGTGGCATTTGCCGACCGTGTAGCTCAGTCTAACGCTTCGGTGTTGATTACAGGGGAGAGCGGAACAGGAAAGGAGCTTTTTGCTCAGCGTCTTCATCTTAAAAGTGGCCGGATTGACTGCCCTTTTGTTGTTGTAAATTGTGGCGCGATTCCATTTGATCTTATAGAGAGTGAGCTTTTCGGTCACGTTAAAGGCGCCTTTACCGGAGCATTAAAAAACCGCAAGGGCAAGTTTGAACTTGCGAACAGGGGCACTATTTTTCTTGATGAAATAGCCGAGATCCCAATTCAGACTCAGCCAAAACTGCTTCGAGTCTTATCTGAAGACGTCATGGATGTTATTGGACTGGAAAAGGCGGTTTCCGTGGATGTAAGGGTGGTGGCCGCCACAAACAAGGATCTTTCTCAGGAGATTAAAAAAGAGCGGTTTCGCCAAGACCTTTTTTTCAGAATAAACGTTGTAAATATTGAAATACCACCTTTGAGGCGGCGAAAAGAGGATATACCTTTGCTTACGAGCTATTTTCTAAAACGCTACTCCACTTCCAAAGCTCTTTCTCTTACAGAAAAAGCCCAGGCTGTGATATCCAACCACCCATGGCCGGGGAATGTAAGGGAACTTGAGAACTTTTGCCGGAGGATCGCCTTACTTGCTGAAGATGACGTTATTGATAAAGAAGACCTGCCCTTATTTCACTCGGAACTGGCTGCTGAAAGTGAGATTATTGAGGGGGATATTGTCCTGCCTGATAAAGGTCTTTCTCTTTTGGATCTTGAGAAAAAGGTGATTATTAAAGCTCTTTCCAAGAACGAATATAACCAGACAAGAACCGCAAGATATCTTGATATCCCAAGACACGTGCTTTTATATCGAATCAAGAAATACGGCATAGACATATTAAAAAGGAGTTAGCTCCGGTCCTTGGCCAATGGAAGAAAAACGTCAAATCGCGCCCCGCCACCAGGATTGTCCGATACCTCAATAAAGCCTTTGTGCTGATCAATAATAGTAGCCGCTATAGCGAGACCTAAACCTGAACCTTTGCTTTTGGAAGAATAAAAAGGATCGAAAATCCTCTCCTTGATTTTGTCCGGAATGCCCGGACCATTATCTTTCACGGAAAACAGGCCGTATGATTTCTTTCTTTTTTCAATTCGTGAACAGGAAAGGGTAATCTCCCCGCCATCTGTAAATGCCTGTATGGAGTTTAAAATAAGATTCATAAAGACCTGATGGATTTTTCCCGGTTCCCCCAGGACAAAAATATAAGAAGAGGGTTCCGTTATTATTTTGACCTTTGATTTTGCCGCCTGTGAAGACAAAAAACGGGAAACGGTCTTGGCCTGATTACACAGGTTGATTTTCCTGAAGTCATACTTTTCAGGCTTTGCGAACAAAAGAAAACCATCAAGAATATCCCTAAGGCGTTTTATCTCTTTTAATAATATTTTCGCTATTTTATTTTTCGGCGAATCGGGGGATATTTCCTCGACTACCACTTCTGCGGCACCCATTATTGACGCGAGTGGGTTATTGATTTCATGGGCCAGACCCGCGGTCAGTTGTCCCATAGCCTCAAGGCGGCCGGCTCTGATAAGCATCTTCTCCATTTCGTTTTTCTCGTCCAATGTAACTTGTAATTGTTCAGCCGTTTTTTCATGTCTACGCCCTTCATGAAATTCCCCGTCTGCAAGAACGCCGGTTACAATGGCGATAACATTATAAAGAAATATTTCCAGTATCTTTTCGATTCCTCTTGCTGGATCTTGCAGTATGAAAAGGATAAAAGCGTGAGGGATGTATGCCAGTGAGATAAAAATTGCTGAAATTACAGACCCTCTCCATCCCAGGAAAAAAGCAGCGAGAATAATTGGGATATAATAGAGTCTTCTGAAAACATCGTGGGCCCATTGATGGGATGAGCCTGTAGAGTAATGAAGTACCGTGATCAATACTATGGGCACCCAAATCATGATAATGATTTTTGGCGCGAACAATTGACCCCAGGTAAATTCTTTTTCCCTTAACATTATTTACTTCTTTCAAAAAAGGTGAAAATCGGGGACACGATCTTGTTACATGTCCCCGATTTTCCATCAGCCTGCCGGCATGATATATTGAAAAAAAGAAACCAGCAATCAGTATCAATTATTCCTTTAGATATTTCTCCGGATCAGCGTCAAATTTCTCTTTGCAACTAGGGCAACAGAAATAGACATGTTTACCCTCATATTCCGAGCTTAGCGTACTTTCACTAATTGCATGTTCGCCTTTCATTACAGGGCATGTCGCCTTGACGCCAACAGCCTGTTTTTTGTCAAATACCTTTGGCGCCTTTTCAGTTTCGGCTATGGCGCCGGCGGCAAAAACAAGAATGACCAGAGCCAATACGGAAATTAACAGTGTGACCTTCGTTTTCATGTTCTTTTCTCCTCTTTGGTTGTTGTTAACATATCTCTATATTCACCTTTTTTTAAAAGCAGGTATATGGCAGGAAGAATTATCAGTGTCAGGATGGTTGAACTTATCAGACCACCAACCATTGGCGCCGCGATTCGCTTCATCACCCTTGTTCCGGTTTCGGAGCCCAGCATAATTGGTAAAAGACCGAAAAGAGAAGTGGCAACGGTCATAATTTTTGGCCTGACTCTCAAAACCGCGCCTTCGAAGATAGCGGATTTTATATCTCCCAATGAATTCAATCCGCCACTTTTTATTCTTTCTTGAAAAGCCTGGTCCAGGTAGACAAGCATAACCACGCCGGTTTCAGCGGCAAGGCCGGCAAGGGCAATAAACCCCACCGCTACGGCTACGGATAAATCGTAGCCGGCCAGAAAAATAAGCCACACCCCGCCAATCAAAGCGAAAGGCAAGGTAAGCATTACAAGCAGGGATTCGGCGAGGTTGTCAAAATGAAGAAAGAGCATTATGAAAATCAATACCAGGGTCAAAGGAACCACCAACCAAAGTCTTTTCTTTGCCCGCTCCATATATTCATATTGTCCGGACCAGACAATTGAAAAGCCGTCAGGTATGTCGATTTCACTCTTCACCAGACTTTTTGCTTTGGCGACATAGCCGCCCACATCGGATGTTTTAAGGTCCACATAAATCCAGGCTGTTGGTTTTGAGTTTTCGCTTTTAATCATGGGTGGACCTTCTGAGATATTGACCGAAGCCACCTGGCCAAGGGGAACAAAATGATAAAACGGAGTCATAACCGGAATTCTTTTCAGTTTTTCCAAATCGTCACGCAATTCCCTTAAAAGCCGGACATTAATTGAATATCTCTTTAGACCTTCCACTGTACTTGTTACATTCATCCCACCAATAGCTGAGCGAATTACATCTTGAATATCCTCAACCGTCAGACCAAACCTGGCCGCGTTTATTCTATCTACCTTAATGTCGATATATTTTCCCCCTGTTACTCTCTCGGAATAAGCTGTCAGCGTGTCGGGCATCTGTTTAATCAAAGCTTCGATCTGTTGCCCGATTTGAGATAGCTTATATAAATCGTCTCCCATTATTTTTATTCCGACAGGAGTTCTTATCCCGGTGGCAAGCATATCTATCCTGGTTTTTATGGGCATTATCCAGGCGTTGGTAAGTCCGGGAAACTTAATCATTGAATCCAACTCTTTGATAACATCCTCGATGGTCTTCCCTTTAGGCCATTGATCTTTCTCTTTAAGAAGAATGGTAGTCTCGATCATGGATAACGGCGCCGGATCTGTCGCGGTTTCAGCCCTACCGGCTTTGCCTAGAACGTGGGCGACCTGTGGGTGGGAAGCAATAATCTTGTCGGTCTGCTGCAACAACTCCTTTGCTTTTGTGATGCTGATTCCGGGAAATGTAGTTGGCATATACAGAAGATCGCCCTCGTTTAACGGCGGCATGAATTCACTGCCAAGCAGAGTGTATGGAATGATGGTCGCCACAAGAGTAATGATGGCGAAAAGTACGGTAATCTTCGGATAACGAAGCGCCTTTATTATAATCGGTTTATAAATCCTTATTACAAAACGGCTGATCGGGTTTCTTTTCTCTTTTCTGATTTTGCCTTTTATTAAAAAGAACATGAGAACCGGCGTAATTGTTATTGCCAAAAATGCCGAAGCCGCCATAGCAAAGGTTTTCGTATATGCCAGAGGCGTAAAAAGCCGGCCCTCCTGATTTTGCAAGGTAAATACAGGCAGAAAGCTGATGGTAATTATTATCATGGATACAAACAACGCGGGACCAACTTCTTTTGACGATTTTAAAACAAGGTCCCTTTGGGTAAGATGAGGTTCTTTCTCTTTTCTT
>CAYSHR010000104.1:0-9398 GCA_964430795.1 uncultured bacterium | reverse complement strand
GATAAAGGTAGGCGGGATTGTTCTTGCCCTGTCGTTGCTGTACGCGTTTTTGTGGCCAAAGACCTATATGAGCAGAGCTTCTCTTATGTCCATCAGCCCGCCAAATCCCATTGGCATGATGGCCGGCTTTACCAGCGATTCGGGAGGGATGGATAAGTTGGCGGGCCTGGGCCTTGGGGCCAGCGAAAAAGACAGTAAGCTGATTAACATTCTTAAAAGCCGCACACTGTCCCAGAAGGTGATTACCCGGTCGGGTTTTCTTGCCTATAAATACAAAAGGAAATGGGACTTTGAAAAGAACGACTGGAAAGAGGGCGCCAACAAGGTTCCCATGGAAAAAACAGTTAAATATTTCAAAAAAAACGTTTGGAGCGTCAGGCTTGATAAGCAGGACAAGCTTATTGGATTGAAGGCAAAGTCCCATGACCCCGAGCTTGCCAAAACCATTGCCGCTGTTGCTATTTTGGAACTTCAGAGCATTCTTAACGACAAAAGCTTTTCCGTGGCCGGACAGAACAGGCTTTTTATTGAAAGACGGGTCAAGGAGGTGGCGGCGGACCTTCAAAAAGCTGAATTGGAGGTTAAGGAATTTAAGGAGAAGCACAACCTGTTTGATATCGAAAAGCAGATAGCCGGCGCCCTTTCCGTTGTGGCGGAGTTGGAAGGGCAGCTTCTGGCAAGAGATATTGAGCTTGGGATGATGCTCAAATATACTACCGAATCGAACCCGAAGGTTAAGCTTCTTCGCTCTGAGATGAAACAGATAGGGGAGCAGATCGGAAATGTAAAGCTTGGCGCCGGCGTTAAGGATGAAAATCTGGAAATGCTGCCGGCTCTTGATAAGTCCCCTGACCTGGTTTTACAGTTTGTGCGTCTAAAGAGAAAATTCCTGGTTCAGGAAAAACTATATGAGCTTCTTACCACCCAGTTTGAACTTGCCAAGATTGAACAGGCCAGGGACGACCTGGCGTTCCAGGTTCTTGACCAGCCGAACCTTCCTGAAAAAGCCGAGTTCCCGAGCAAAAGAGGATCCGTGCTTCTGGGATTGATATTGGGTCTGACCTTGGGAGTCGGCGCCGCGTATATCCGGGAATACAGATCAGAAGCCAGGGAGATAATTACTAAAATAAAAAATACGGCTACGGAATCGGACAATAAAAGAACGGATCAGTAAATGGAAAACTCCATGCTGGTTTCATTGATCTGGTATCCATTGCTTTTAGCTTTTGCCTGGGGACTCCATCACCAGACACGCTGCTTTACCAACTGGAATCTTTTTACAATATTGGGCGCGCTGCTTTTGCTTTTTCATGGCGCGTATGTGCCCTTTGTTCTTGACATCAATTCCGTTGTTGATAACGCCCAAGTATCAAGCCGGACCAAGTTTATATTTATGGCCAACATTATGGTCTCTTTCCATATGATTCTAGCCGGGGTAATCATCGCCAACAAATTAAATCGCTTTTCCAAAAATGAGGCAAAAGAGCTTCCCGATCCAAAAAAGATTTCATCCGGGGTCGGCGCCTGGAAGCTGATCGCCCTTGTTCTATTGATGGCCGGAGTGGGATTTTACGTTGACAGCCTTGCTCTGGGCGGCATCTCCTTTATGGAACTACTTAAAGGCAACCTTGACGCGGAACAATTCAAGATGAGCCGCTTTCTCTTTAATCACTCAACGTCTGGAGAGCAGGGAATCGTATTCTATTTCGCGCGGATTATGTTTGTCTCCTGGATGTTGCTTTTTGTAGTCGTCACTTATCTAATGTGGAAAGGAAAAAAGCGGTTCGCTCTGCCCTTGTTTGCGATTCTCTCATTTGTCTACCTTCAGCACGCTCTTATGTCCGGGCACAAAGCGCCCATCGCCTATTATCTTCTGGCGATTTTCGCGGCCAGGTCCATAAGCAAAAAGCAGAGAAATTTCAAAAGGCTCATTCCCATTGGGGCGGCCATGTTTGTTTTACTCTTTTTTCTGCTCCTTCCGGTTATGTATATGCTTCAATACAGCCAGATCAGCTATGGGGAAGGAATTGAGTCCGCCCTGTTCAGACTATGCGTTGAGCCCAATCGCTGCCTTATGCTCTATTTTGACACCTACCCGGATCGTTATCCCTTTACCGGGCTTTCATCAATACCTCTTGTGGCCAAAGTCCTGGGCTTGCCCCTGGTTATTCCGGCTCACACATATATTCCCATGTTCGAGCATCAACAGATCGGCCAGTCGTGGAACGTGGCTTTTTTTGGCGACGGCTGGGTTGGCTTTGGGTGGCTCGGCACAATCTTCTTCTCTTTCGTGGTGGGTTATGGGCTCCAGAGGCTGAACATCTGGTTTGAGCGGTCGCCGAAAACCGTACTAAAAAGCGGCCTTTATGTTTGCCTGATTATCGCCGCCGGCAAATTGAGCGCCACAAGCGTTACAAGCGCCCTGATGACCTTCGGCCTGGGCACATATTTTATTTTGTATTTTATTGTCAGGAAGAAACAAGGGCGGAAATCTCTACGGAAAACCGCGAGAAAGCCCCTTGGAATAGACGCTGTGGATATAGGAAAACTTTGGCCGGACCCCACTTGAGGAAAGGGACAAATTGGGCGAGTTCAGGTTTGACAGGGCATTTATAAAAAACACCGCACTCTCGGCCACAAGCGCGGCGAGTATGCAAGGGGTTTTGGCTCTTGTCGTATACCCGGCTCTCTCCTTTTCTCTGGGCGCATCCCGGTTCGGCTTTTTTATGCTTGCCTTATCTTTTACCAATTTTGTGGTTCCTGTTTTCGCCGGAGGTTTCGCCAACTCCCTGATGCGGCAGCAGAAGGATATTCCCAAAGATAAACAGGGAGGATTCTGGCTTACCGGCGCGGTGATGATTGGTCTTACAGGAGCAATAATCGGATTTTTTTTATATGCCCTTTCTCCTTATCTGGCGGCAAGGTGGGAAATTCCCGAGCTTGAATTGTGGTTGCGGGCTCTTTTGCCGTCAATGATAGGCACCATGCTCTATTACAACCTCAGGTTGCAGTTGATCGCCAGGGCGAATTTCAAGAGAATGGTTATGTGCGACGTTTTTTATGGTCTTGGACTTTTTGCCGTTCCCCTGGGCGTTTGGCTGGGATGGCTCGGGGAAAAATGGCCTCTTCTTTTTACACTCGCGCCGGTGTTGGCCATCGTCGCTGTCGGTTCTTATCTTGTTAGAGAAAAAGGTCTTTCCCGTAAGGGAGCGGGGTTACGTACAGGGCGTAAAATCCTCGGTCCCATGTCCATCTATATCATCGGCCTGGCCGCCGCGTGGGTAATGAGAATGGGGGACAGATGGATACTCGGGGAGACGGGACTCGCGGGAGACCAGATCGCCTATTACACCGTGGCAATTCAAGGCGCCTTTCTGATTCTGTTCCCCTTGGAGCATGTGAGCGTTGTTCTGCTCTCTCTATTTTCCAACGTGAAAACTCTGGATGAGATCCAAAGCAAACAGATAAAAAGATATTTTTGGGCTATAGGGCTGACCATGGCCGCCCTTGTGATTGGAGGGCCGATTCTCGGATATGCCTATCTCCGTATATTCTTTGGCGTTGAGTATGTAAAAGTCGGGATGACTGTTTTTCTAATATCCAATTTTGCCCTGGCTGTCTATCTGTTTCAAATGTTTGGAAGAGGAATCATCGTTCGCTTCTTACACCCTGCCACAGACCCTGTAGTTTCGGTGATATTCACGGCTGTGGCTATGGGATTGATCTGGCTTCTTGTGCCGGGCTTGGGTGTAATCGGCGCGGCCATTGGTAGAAATGTCGGCTTTATCGGTGTTGGGATTGTCTTCTTTTTTATATGCCAGCGCCCATTGTTAAAAAAGATTTATTTCAAATCAGCAGGAGAGGAAAATGCGGTTTGTCCAGTGTCGCCCCCAGGATCGACCATCGATTAACAGGTTAATCGAGAGTTGGTACGGTAAGGGCAGGCAATACTCCAAAGATAAATTTCTATGGGCGTTTTTTGACAGAACCCCAACCCCCTCTCTTCTTTTGAGCGTTGTAAAGGATTCTAAAATAGTGGGAACCCAGGCGATACTGCCTATGGATTTAAGGTCGGGGAAAGAGACATTCAGATCTGGAAAGAGCGAAGAGACCTTGCTTGATAAAGACTACAGGGGCATGGGTCTGTTTCATAAACTCTACCAGGATATCTTTAACAAAGTGGATAACCGGATCGATGTTATCTGGGGAACGACATCGGCGAAAAAGCGCTTTGTCAGATGCGGTTTCTCCACACCCGCTAGGGTTATCTACACTTTGGCCTTTACCGGCAAGCCCGGAAAAATCTTTCCAGTCGGCGAGGAATCCACCACCAAAAAACAGAAACTTAAAAGGACTCTTTTTTCCATTTATCACAGGGCGGCAAGACACAAAACCGCCCTTTTGTGCATGGGAAAAAAAGTAAACAGCGCCATTGTCGAAAAGACCGATTATGATTTTTACCAGGATATATGGCTGAAGATGGCCATGCAATTTCCAGCTATGATTTCGGTGGACCGTGATTCTCGCTGGCTCAAATGGCGGCTCGAAAAAAACCCGGACCTGGACTACAGGATGCTTCTTTATGAAAATGGAGACACTGGAGGCGGGCTGATTTTTACCATCAATAAAAAAACCAGCGCTTTTTACCTTGTGGATTTTGTCGCCGGTGGAGACATAAAAAAAGCTGCGGAAGCTCTGGTGGAAGCCCTGGTGCTTAAAGCCCGGAAAGAGGGCTATGGCACGATTGTTGATATTGCTCTTGATGTTAACAATCTTCCTCCTCAAAAAGCCAGAATAGAGGCGCTGACAAGGTATGGCTGCTATCAGCGGAAAATGAAGGATCTGTTTTTTGTGGTCAGAACGAGTCCGGGAATTGGCGAAAAAGGAGAGCGAATTACAGAAAGCAAGTGGTACTACAGCTATCTTATGACCCACGGATACAGGGTTTAAAAATGAGAGAAGTAGACAGATGGTTTTTGGAACTGGTGGCCGCCAGAACCGGGTGGCGGCCCGGCAGAGTATTCTGCTTTGTGCGCCAGTGGGACGATTGCCTTTTGGTGTGCCCGCCCAAGGAAAATTTTTGCATGGAAAAAACTGATCTTCTTCGCCGGCTTCATTCCACGATTCTGGATAATACCGGCGCCTTCGCTTTTGATCTGCCGGGTCTGGCTGCCTGGTCTTTATCAAGAGAAGAAGAGCATGGCGCCGGCAACTGGACAATTAAAGGGCGTTTCCCCTTTGACCAATCCCAGGCCGGGAAAGACGGCTTTTTTCAGCGCCCTTTTGTGGACATTCTTATTGAGCGCTTTTGCGGTGATGTGATTCGGTTAAGAGATAGAATGGGCTACAGAACCCCAAAGATAAAAAGGCCGTGGCCCATGGGAAAAAAGGCGGCGGTCTGTTTTACCCATGATGTTGATTTAATCGACGGCAAAACAGCTTTATGGGCAAGGAGAGCTTTCTGGAAAGTCAAGATGCTTAAAAGCCTGGCAAGAGGTGACCATAAGGTTTTTCAGGATGTGGCCGGGAGACTTAAAAGATGGCATGCCGATAGCGCCGATCCGGTATGGTCAATTCCCGACTGGATCGAACAGGAGAAGAGGCTGGGCATTCGTTCCACATTCTATTTTTTCGCCCTTGGCCGAAATCTCGGCATGGAAGGGCGCAGGTATTCCTTTAAACATCCAAAACTCGCCCAGGCTCTGAAAATTCTTGACAAAGAGGGCTTCGAGGTCGGACTGCACACTGCAAGCAAAGGAGCCGGTTCTGTCAGATATCTAAAACTTCAAAGAGAGAGGCTTGCCCTTTTAAGGAGAAAACAGGTTCTATCCGCTCGAAACCATTTTCTGAATGTTCGCTTTCCAAAATCCTGGGAGCTTATGGAAAAAGCGGGTTTTTCAACCTCAAGCAACATGGGGTGGAATGGGGGCAATGACGGATTTCGGGCTGGAACATGCTGGCCTTACAAACCCGGGCAAATTCCCGGCCTCGGTTTTAAAGGCGAGATTATGGAAATTCCCTTCGCGCTAATGGATAGAGCCAGGCTGGACGATGTGGAGCTATATGTGGAAAAAGCAAAAAGAATGATGAGCCAGGTAAAAAAGGTCGGCGGCGTTTTTGTTATAAATTTCCACGCCGATTATTTCGATGCCATAGAGGCGCCGGGAGTCCATGAGGCATATTTATCCATAGCGAAAAAGGTTGTTTCCGACTCGGATCTCTGGGTGGCGCCTGTCTGGCGGATATCAAAAGCCTGTATCGCCGGTTCGCCCCTTGTTCCCTCTCGACCCACATTGAACCAGGGCGCGAACATGCTTGTAAATAATTTATCTTCCAATATTGGGAGGGAATCCGCTAATATGTAACGGTCTTAATAAACGCGGATTTTTATTCATGAAGCTTTTTATACAAATACCCTGTTTTAACGAAGAGGCCACTCTGCCTCAAACCCTTGCCGCCCTTCCAAAAAAGGTGGAAGGATTTGACGAGGTTGAGGTTCTTGTCATCAACGATGGCTCAAAGGATAATACAGCAGAGGCAGCCAAAATCCACGGCGTAAAGCACCTGGTTTCCTTTAAGGACAATAGAGGGCTGGCCGCGGCATTTACCGCGGGAATCAATTATTGTCTTGCAAATGGCGCCGACGTAATAGTAAACACCGACGCCGACAACCAGTACGACGGGTCGGGAATCCCGGACCTTGTCAGGCCTATTTTAGAACATAGAGCGGATGTGGTGGTTGGCGCGAGAGACATGGAATCCATACCCCATTTCTCTCCATTAAAAAGAGGACTTCAAAAACTGGGCACATCGGTAGTGAGAAAACTTTCCGGCACTCGGGTAGAGGACGCCACCTCGGGATTTCGGGCCATGACAAGAGAGGTGGCCAAAACAATTATTGTTCACTCCGACTATACCTATACCCTTGAAACCCTGATTCAGTTTGGCAGACACAATTTCGCCGTAACTTCCATTCCCATCAAAACAAATCCCAAAACAAGGGATTCCAGGTTGATCAGTTCCGTCCCCCAATATATCCGGCGCTCCGCGATTACCCTGTTTCGGATTTATACTCTCTATCAACCGTTACGGGTTTTTTCTCTTGCCGGCGGCGCCGCTCTTCTTGCCGGACTCGCTGTGGGGCTGCGGTTTCTGTTTTTTTATTTTACACAAGGCGGGCAGGGGCATGTTCAATCCCTGATCCTTATGGCGATTCTTCTTACCGCCGGCTTTCTTCTGTTTATTCTCGGCGTTCTGGCCGACCTTCTGGCAGCCAACCGGAGACTTATTGAAGAGCTGCGACTGCGCATAATATCCATTGAGCGACAAAGAGAAAAAGAGCGTGACTAATCCTTCTGTTTGCCATATTACAACCAGTTTTCCTCTATATAAAGGGCATCCATCCGGGTGGTTTGTGTGGGAACAAATACGCCCTTTACCTGACATGGGATGGAGAGTAAAGGTTCTCGCGCCTCATAAAAAAGGCGCTAAAGAGCATGAGAATATGGATGGAGTCGAGGTATTCAGATACAGGTATATGAACCAGAATAACGAGACCATCGCATATGGAGGAGGCATTCCGGCAAACCTGAAGGCAGAACCGAGCAGGTGGCTCTGGGTGCCGGGTTTTTTCGCCTCGGGTCTTTACAGCGCCTCCAAACTAATCAGGGATGTGGATATTGTTCACGCTCACTGGAGCTTTGCCGGTCTTATGGCATACGGCGCCACAAGGTTTGTACATAAGCCGTACATTGTCACTTTTCATGGCTCTGATATTATGGGCGCGAAAGGCGCCATGTTAAAAGTCGCGAAAATCGCCGCCAAAAACGCCGCCGCGGTTATTACCCACAGCCACGCCATGAAAAACGCGGTTCTGGAATTTACATCCAGTGAAAAAGTAGTGCTGTTAAATCACGGCATCGACGTTGATGTTCTTTCAAAAGCGCGGGCCGGTGAAAATCCCCAAATCAAAAAGATAATAGCTGCCGGTAGACTGTCTGTTGAAAAAGGCGTGGATGTTTTGATAGAAGCCCTGGCTCTTTTAAAAAAGAGAGAAGACTGGGTATGCGTAATTGTTGGAAAAGGACCTGAGAGAAAATCCCTGGAAGCCCTGGCTACAGAAAGAGGGGTCTTAAACAAGGTTAGATTCGCCGGCCAGTTACCCCACGATGAGCTTGCCCGATTGCTGGCAGAGTCCCACATCGCCGTGGCCCCCAGCCGGCGGGAAGGATTTGGAATCGCCTGCGCCGAGATGGCCGCCTCCGGTCTCCCAGTAGTGGCCACCAGGTGCGGGGGTCTCGAGGATATCGTTACTGATAACCGCGGTGGCGTTCTTGTGGATACGGAAAACCCCCACGCCCTTTCCCAAGGTCTGGCTCTGCTTCTTGATAATCCTGAAAAGCGGGAAGAGATGGGCGTTGCCGGTCGCCGAAAAATTAGAGAAAACTTTTCCACCAAAAAAGCGGCGGAGCAACTTGTCAAACTATATTCCTCATTTTTCTCTTGACGCCTTTTTTTGTTAAGATATTCCAAGAATGCGGCGACTATAAAATAATCATTCATCTCTGTTTTTCGGGACACGAAAAACAACTGTGGTTCGCCTTCACGCCTAAAGACGAATCAAAAAGTTTTGACAAGGCGGTTGCGCCTTTAACCAAGGTTTTGCTAAGGTTTAAAGCACGTTGTTTTCAAATCCCGATTTTTCATTTTTCATTGAGGTTTCGCTGATGAAGCAAAGGTCTTATTTTTTCAGAATTTTATCTCTTCTTATCCCTGTTTTATATGTAAGCCTTTTTTATGTTGGCCATAGCGAAGGGGCGCAAGAGACCCTTGATGACGCACTGGCAAAAGGGAAAAGCGCCTATTTAAGCGTCAACACATATACCTTTGTGGCATTTCTAACAGAGAGGCACAAAGGGGAATTGAAAGAGGAAAAGGTTTTTTCGACCTTTGTTAAAAACCCGAGAAAGATTTTTTTCAAATGGCTAAGGGGCGGTCTTTACACCGGCCTTCGAGCCTCCCATGTTCTGTCCCGAGACGGCGCCGTACATTTTTTAGGTAGAGAATCAGGGGCGGCGGGTATCGTCGGTACAGTAAAATTTCATGTAAAAAGCAAAATAATCGCCAAGGCCCGACCTCATCAACTGCCCTTGACCTGCTATAACATCGGTTTTCTCATGAGCCACATGGAAGAGATTTATACAAAAGGGCTGGCGAAAAACAAAGCCGACGTTACTTATGACGGGATAAAAATTAACCCGAGATGGAAAAACGAGATGAAATATTTCACCGTCAAACTTTCTGACGATCCGGCTGACGGCCTTATATACAAAAAAGCGATCATAGGCTTTGATTTAAAGACATCTCTGCCCTTGTCAATTACCCTTTATGACTTTAAA
>CAYSHR010000103.1:0-9440 GCA_964430795.1 uncultured bacterium | reverse complement strand
GCCGCAGTTCTTACCAGAGCTTCCGATTCAGATTCGAGCGAATTAAGCTCATACGTTTTCCGTACTTTTGGATCCGGCGCCTACTCAACTTGTGTTATGGGAGGCGGCACCTCAAGGCACCCGAATATGCCTGACGCCAGGCCGGAGGATAATCTCTTTTCCATGAGAGGATTCGAGGTTTTCAAGCTGGCCAGAAAACATGGCGCCTCTACTCTGGAAATGCTTCAGCCGGGACTCTCCAAAGGACTTGGAAACATCAAGGTTGTTGTTCCCCATCAGGCGTCGGGTATGGCTATTCAGGCTATGTCCTTTTATGGCTGGCCTGATGACAAGATCGCCAAGACCATTGACCGGTTGGGAAACTGCATCGCGGCTTCAATACCGGTTACCTTATATGAGGTGATTAAAAAGGGTAGGATAAGCAGAGGCGATCAATTGCTTCTTGTAGGCACCGGCGCCGGACTCTCCATCGGAGGCGCCATACTTACATATTAAGGATTTTATGAAAAACGCTGCAAAACCCCTTCTCGATATTCTTTCAAAAAACCAGGAAAGAACAGCGGTTGTTGATCCTAAAGGGCGAAAAGCCTCTTACGGTGAATTGTTGGAGAAGATCAACGCTCTTTGCCGCCACCTTGACAAATTGGGTTTGGAGCCTGGGGACAGAGTTGTTCTTCAAATTCCAAACGGCATTGAGTTTGCGGTAACGGCTTTGGCTGTTCTTTTAACAGGAGGCGTTCCGGTTTTGGTGGAGCCGGGTCTTGGCGATGACGTTTATCTTTCAAGAGTCAAGGCGTCAAGGCCAAAGTGGCTCCTGGTTCATCCTCTTATCATTCGCGTGAATCAGATTCCCGGCGCTTCCTGGCTTCTTGGAAAAATGGAACTCGATGTCCCCCCAGTTCCACCTTTGGAAAACAGGATGAAAAAGGTTATTATCAGTCCTGGTTTTATTGACGATTTGGTAAAACAAAACAGGGAACAGGGAGCCTTTGATCCTGTTTTAAGAAACCACAGGGACGACGCCATTTTGATTTTTACCGGCGGCACCACCAGCATGCCAAAAGGCGTCAGGCTATCCCATGGCGCTGTGGATTATTATATTTCACATATCTCTTGGGCTCTTGAAGGTCTTCAACTTGAAAATTTCCTTGCCGACACTCCACAGCAGGTCCTCTACGCTTTGCGCCTTGGCAAGACGGCTTACGTAACAAAAGGGCGGAAAAAAGTTCGCGCCCGCTATGTAAAAAATCTTGTGGAGAAAGGCGCTATTGACGCGTATTTTGGGTCGCCCTACATCTGGACTGAAATGATGGCTCTGGCTGGTGAGAATAAGTCAAAGTTGCCGGCTACTTTAAAGACGGTTCTTCTGGGCGGCGCCCCTGTTACCCCTGAATTTCTTGATACGCTCCTGGAATGGCTCGACGAAAAAACAAGGGTGATGGTTCTTTATGGCATGACTGAAGTTGGGCCGGTATGCGCCGTCTCGGCTCGGGACAAGCTCAATTATAAAGGCCATGGCGACCTTGTGGGACAGGCTCTTGGCAATATCAAACTGGAAATCGCCAAGGGTCGGTCTGGGGAGGATTTTGGAGAGGTGATAATTCACAGCCCATCTCTTTTTACCGGTTATCTTGGAATGGAGGAGCTTGAAAAAGGGCAGGGGATGGAGTCAGGAGACCTTGGAAACGTTATTGAAATTGACGACACTTCCATGCTTGTACTGATGGGGCGCATCAAGGATATGATTATCCGAAAGGGCGTAAATATTTATCCCGGTTCTTTTGAGCCGAACATCCGCTCTTTTGTAGATGGCGTCGGTCAAAGGCAGGTAAGAGAAGCCGCCCTTGTCGGCCTTTGGAACAGGGATAGGCAAGACGAGGATGTGGTCTGCTGCATTCAACCAATCGCGGGAAAAAAGATCGATATGAATGGGCTGAAAAAGTGGGTCGGGAAAGTATGTGGAAATGACGCCGGGCCGGATCATTACATTATTGTTGATCCCATACCCGTTACAGGGCGACAAAACAAGATTGATAAAAAACAGCTCAGAAAAGACTGCGCGAAACACCTTGGCCTGACAATAAAAAAAGAGTTGGATAGCTGAATCCGGTAAAGAGGTTTCCTTGGCAAAAAAAGAAGATTCATGGAAAAACCTGCCTGGAGTAAAAGTGCCTTTTGACTGGAAGGCATTTATCGACAAGCACAAAATTTTGTATCGTCATCACGGAGGCTTTAAAGCGGTAGCCGGCCCTTTGGCATTTCGCGTGGGACTATTGGCAATGGGGCAGCTTGGGTGGTTTCTCGACGAGCTTATGTATCCCCATTGGCGTCGCGCTGATATGAGAGGCCCCATATTTATTCTCGGTCATCAAAGATCAGGGACCACATTTCTCCACAGGCTTCTGGACAAGGATAAAACCCACGCCCGGTCCCTGGTTTTTCATGAGATGCTTTTACCGGCTACAAGTATTCAAAATGGGCTTTCAAGATTGGCCGAATGGGACAAGGGCAGGGGCGGCTTTTTTAAGAAAAAATTTGCCGCTGTCCAGGAAAAGAAATTCGGCCCGTTGGACCATATTCACAGGCTTCGTTTTGATGAAGTTGAGGAGGATGAGTTTGTTTTATGGGCCATATACGCATCCGCCATGTGCGTAAACGACAGCCCCATTTCAACCGCGGACAAGAAGCTCGATGAATTGCGACATTTTGATTCATGGTCGAAAAAGAGAAAAACAAGGGCTTTGGGGTGGTACAGGGCGTGCCTTTTAAAGAAAGTCGAGAGAGAGCCGGCAAAATCTGAAAACAGCACTCCCTGGTGTGTTTCAAAAAACCCCGCTTTTACTCAGAAGATTCCTGAACTTGTAAAAGTATTTCCACACGCCAGGTTTGTCTACCTTGTGAGAAATCCCCTTGAAACCATTCCATCGAGATTGAGCCTGATCCAATCCATTTGGCGTCATAGATTTCCCGGCTTTGACCGGATGTCCCAAGAGCAGATAGATGTGATATTGAAAGACAGCGTAAAAACATATCTTGGCGCGCAACAGGATTTGGTCAAGGTTCCAAAACGGAAGAAGATTGTTGTGACTTATGATGAGCTTTTACAGAAGCCGGAAAAAGTGGTCCTGGAAATTTACAGCCATTTCAAATTACCCGGCCCTGACAATGCTCTAAATGAATATCTTGGCGGATTAAAAAGGAGAAACAGAACCCATAAATCAAAGCATGACTATTCTCTGTCTCAATTTGGAGTTGATAAAAAGGATATTACCATGAGCCTGAAAAAGGTTTTTTCCGCTTATGGTTTTTAGCGCCTTCAAAAAACCTCATGAATAATATTATTTGCATTATGGAGTTTATAAAGTATAAATTTTTGTATGACCAAAACTCAAAAAAAAATCATCTCTATTTTTATTGCCTTTCTCATATTCCCTTTCTTGCACAGCGGTTGCTTCAAGGAGAATAAAAAGGAGTCGGCGCCGGCTTTAAACCGGCAGGAGATAGAGAATCTGTTTCTGAATGAAAAAAGTGATTCAGCCGACATTACCAATACAAATAAAAATGATATCCTCCTCTATCGCCTGGGGCTGTCAGTTGATTATATGTTCAGGTCCCTTGATCCGACCTACGAATTCATACCATATTTTCATCACAAAATAGAAAAAGAGAAGGCCCTTTTTTCTCATGCCGGCTGGGATTGGTGCGATATCTCCTCCAGGTATGGCCGGGCTTTAATCATGGCTGGTGACTATGTTCCGGTTTCCAGCAAAGCCGAACTGGTAGAGCTTCAAAAAACCATACTGAGTGCCATAACTAAAGACGGATTGGCTTTTAGAAAAGATACCGGGTTTTCAGATGTGGAAGCCGATATTTTCGACCAGGGCAGCGTGATGCTTTACCTGATCGAAAAATATAAAAGGACGAAAAAACCTACTTATAAAAAATTGCTCGACGGAATCATTTTATCTCTATACCGGAAAAGTAAAAGTACCGATTACGGCTTGAAATTCGATTTTCCCACAGTTATGCACAATGGTCAAAGAGGGCCGGGAAAAGATAATTGGGGAGAAGCCGATCCATGCCATCATGGTGGTCGCCTTCTATATCCACTGGCTCTCTATTTACAGATATTTCCAGAAGATGAAAATGCCCTTTCCTTATTTGACGGAATCGCGAATTACATAATTTATGAATCAAAAGTCTTTGGCGCGGACGGTTCTTTTTCAGGTCATTCTCACAGCAGAACAAACACTCTCCTTGGGCTTTTAATCAGGGCAAAGGATACGGGCAATGAGAAATATGGAAAATTTGTTTTACGAAGTTTAAATTGGCTTATGGAAATTTTTCCAAAATGGGGATTTTTTATCGAGTTTATTCACGGGGGAGAAAAAGAGAGAGACGAAAACTTGAGAGGAGAGACCGACACCCTGGTTGACGTTATAAAGATGCTGTTATTACTGGCCGAAAGGGATCCCGTTCACTGGGAAACCATTGACCGGTATGTTCAAAACGGATTGTTAAACGCCCAATTTACTTTCAACTGGAGCTCTCCAAATTCACCAACAGGCTCATTTTGCGGCTATTGCCGACCTAATGGATTTGGCGCCGCTACAATGAATTGCTGCTCGCCGGCAGGAGGTGAATTGCTGGTGGAGCTTTACAGAAGGGCTGTTTTTAGAAAAGAGAGCACTCTATATGTTAACCTCCTTTTAGACAGGCATGATCAGAATATAGAGATAAAAAATATTCGTAACCGATTGTCCGGCGAAGTAAAAATAAAAGTTAATATTGATACCGATCTTCTTATCAGGATTCCCGGAGGAGTTGACATGGCGACCCTGACTATTGATTCTTCCGATTCTCCATTAATAAAACAGAAAAGCGTTATTATTAAAGGACTAAACAAGAATGACGAGATAAGTCTTAAATACAAAGTTATCAAATGGGAAGAGACCTTTAAGGTCGGCGCCGCTGAGTATGAATATGTCTGGAATGGAAACAGGGTTATATCCGTTTTGCCCGCTGACTGTCGGTTTGGCTTTTTTATGGAAAATAAATTATGAGACTAAATCTCAAAACATCCGCTTTATTTCTATTCCTCCTGGTAATTATTCCAGGTTGCCAAAAGGGCAACCAACTGGTTGTCAGCGTGGAATCTCCGGACCCGGTGAGTGAAACAGCAGGGGCTTTGGACAATGGGAAATTCCTTTTAACTATCGAAAAGGGGGATATTCCGGCCGGCGGGGTTTTTACTGTAAGATTGCCTGGGATTCTATACCCTGATATGAACAAAAATATCCCCGGTGTCTTTGTAAGGGCAAAAGGCGAGGAGCTTACGGCGGTAACAAAATCCTTTGACGATAAATATTCTTGCCCGTCTCCTTCCCGATCCCAATACGATCTTCATTTTGCAATCTCTACTAAATTATCAAGAGGCGATGGAATTGAAGTGGCAATAGAAAACTATCTGACGCCCTTCAGGTCAACAAAAAAACTTCCGATATTCTTTTTTGTAAGAAATTCCATTAATGATGAAATGATAGAAGTCGGGGTAGCATATGGCCATAGCAGACCCGATACGGGCGTTGCGGTATTTTTAGACGCGCCGACAGTGGTTTTTGAAGGTGAACCCATTACTCTTAAAGTGGCCGGTGTGGACAAATATGGGAACAGCGCTTTATTTTTTGGGGATGGAATAATAATTGAAATCAATGACCAGCGACCGGATCTGCCTAAGGTTGATCTGAGTAAAAAGGCTTTTGCCACGATTCAAATTCCACCTCAGGACCTTGGCGTATATCGTTTCTATGCCATATCCGAAAGTAAAGTCATTGGGAAATCAGGGCCGTGTCTGGTAGTAAAAAAAGATTTCACCGAGAAATACTTTTGGGGGGATCCTCACAGTCACACAGGTTTTTCCGATGCTTTTACCACCGTGGGGCCGGATGTCTCTTTTAGATACGCGAAAGATGTGGCTCATCTCGATTTTGCCGCCATTACAGATCATCCAGAGCCGATTTGGGGATGCCCTTTAACTGAATTGGAAATTAAAATATTAAAGGCTCAAGCCGGCATAAATAATGCTCCGGGCAGATTCATTACATTTTTTGGCTTCGAATGGACCGGCGCCTTTATCTGGGATAAAAACTGGCCGGTAAACCAAGGGCACGCATATATTCTTTATCCCGACAAAGGCCCTTTTTGCAGGGCGGATAAGGACGATTGTGACAGTTTCGAAAAGCTGATAAAAACAGTTTCTCCCTTTAATCCCATTGTTGTCAGGCACCACGTTTGCACCAGTTGGGCGCCGACTATATTTTCCGGAAAAGCATTCAAAGAGATGGCTGTGGTGGAAATAACCTCCAGTCATGGCGCCTGCGAGTGTTATGATTGTCCGGGTGTTGCTTTTGATAAGGTGACTGAAAATGAAAGCTATATTCGGGGCGCCCTGTTAACTGGAAACAAGTTTGGAATTGTTGGTGGGTCGGATAATCACCACGCTCGGCCTGGCGCAAGAAGATTTTCTAAAAAGACGGACCAGATTCTGGATGCCGGCGGGCTGACCTGTGTGATTTCCAAAGAGCTTAGTAGAGATGGAATTTTGGACGGGATAAGAAAAAGAAAATGTTACGCCACAACCTCGGCGAGAATCTATCTTGACTTTACAGTTGGGGATAAACCTATGGGTTCGATTGCGCCGAAAAGTTCCACGGTAAAAGGCGCGATTACAGTTCACGGCGCCTCTGTTATCGATGAAATCGTTGTGTTCAGAGGCGATCTTGACCAGAGAAGTTTTTCCGAGGTCTTTTCAGCAAAGCCGGGTAAAGAAGATTTTTCAGCAAAATGGGAAGACCCGGCGCCGGTGAAAAGAGGCGTCTATTACCTGCGAGTCCTCCAAAAAGATTTTCAGATGGCCTGGTCGAGCCCGATCTGGGTCGAGTGATCTTCCGGCCAATCGATTTTATTAATGTCTCACAATGGCGCATTAAACCCTCGTCTTTAGTCGAGTGCATTTGTAGGGGCGGTTCGTGAACCGCCCTTTTGCGAAAATAAAATATGTATTGGCGCCGGCGGCACACCGGTTTTTATGATTCAAGAAAACTTTTAATCTGGTCAAGGAGATGGTCGAACTCATTCAGGTCGATTTGCTGATGTGGGTCGCTAAGCGCGAAATTCGGGTAGGGGTGAACTTCCATCATTATCAGATTTGCTCCGGCGGCCAGGGATGCTTTGGCAAGGGAAGGTAGAATGTCGGTTCTGCCGCCGGCGTGGCTGATATCCACGCAAACCGGAAGATGGCTGATCTGGCGAAGGATTGGGACCGCGGAAATATCCAGGGTGTTCCTTGTCCAGGGTTCAAAAGTCCTGATGCCTCTTTCGCAAAGAATAATATTTTCCATATCCGCGATTATATATTCCGCGGCAAAAAGAAATTCCTCGTAAGTCGCTGCGATTCCACGCTTAAGCAATATCGGTTTTCCCGCGGTTCTGGCAATCTCCAGCAGGCGAAAATTGGACATGTTTCTAGCGCCGATTTGTAATATGTTGATGTGGTCCGCTGCGTCTTCAAGACCGTTTTCGTCCATAATTTCACTGACGCTGATCATGCCGTTATCTTTCGCCGCTTTTCCTAAAAGCCTGTAACCTTCCCGCCCTAAACCTTGAAAACTATAAGGGCTGGTTCTTGGTTTACAAGCGCCTCCTCGAATAATTTTTATTCCACGGGACGCCAGATGTTCAGCTACCTGATTGATTTGCTGTTCTGATTCCACGGCGCAGGGTCCGGCGATGATGGCGGGTTTATCTCCAATCGGTACGCCATTGATTTTCCAGATGGTGTCATGGTTTTGAAAGGACCGGCTGACTTTTAAAACCCCCTCTCTTTTTGTATGGAGCAGATTGAGGCTGGCCCTGAAAATTTCCGTAAAAATCTTTTTTATCGTGCTGTTTGAAAAAGGACCCTTGTTAACCCTGGTCAACTCCAGAAGTTGTTCCTCTTCCCGCTTTGGGTCATAGGCTTCCATGGCGCGATTATATTTAATGTCGCCGATGCTATCGACAAGGTCAGCCCGTTTTGAGAGGAGTTCCAGTATCCTTTTGTTTATTTCGCTGATCTGTTTTCTTAGATCATTCAATTCAGATTTAGTCATATGGGCTTTTTTCTACCTGATAAGTTTTAATAAATTTAAGATACACCATCCAGGCAACATCTTTCCATGTCAGATTCCATGAGATGTTCTTTGGATAATTTCATCCTGAACATCGGGAGAAAGATCATTGAAGTAGGCGCAATACCCGGCTACTCTTACTACAATACCTGAGTGGGAACCAGGGTCTGCTTTTGCCTTGCGAAGAGCATCGGTGTCAAGAACATTAATTTGAACCTGCATCCCTCCAAGGTCAAAAAAACCCGTCATCATTCCCAAAAGAGCCTGATTGCCGGCTTTTCCCTGGACAATGTTTTTGTCAAATTTCAAATTGAGAGCGCAGCAGTTAGCCCATTTTGAACTATCAAGAGAAGCCGCGGATAAAAGAACCGCGGTTGGTCCGTTTTTATCCTTGCCGTCTACCGGGGAAAGACCATTGGAAAGGCGGGCACCGGCTTTTTTGCCATCGGGCAGCGCGCCGGTTACCTTTCCAAAACCGCAATGGCATGTCATGGAATATATCCCCGGCACATATTGACCGCCCCGGCTATTTTTGTTTTCCCGTATCACCTTTGAAAAAATATCCGCGGCTAACTGAGTCATATTGTCAACTTCCTTGATTCCGTTTCCATACCGTGGAAGTTTGTTAAGCAGCTTTTGCCGAAGAGCCTCATTGTCGGCAAAGTCGGATTTTAAAATATTCACGAACTCCTTTAACGAGTATTTCTTCTGATCAAAAACCAATTTCTTGATAGCAAATAATGAATCGCCCACATCGGCCAGTCCGGCGACTTGAATGGATGTCAGGTCATACATTCCGCCACCCCAGGTAACGTCTCTGCCCGATTCAAGGCACCCTTTAGTGACCATGGAGTTTACCGGGGTGGTTCTCCATATTTTGTATTCCTTCTCAAGCCAGCCGATTACTTTGACCATTTCATCCACTGAATCCTTGACCTGCAATCTGAATGTCTCCACTACGTCATCAAAGCTCTTCATCTCCTCTATAGCCATGGTGGCCGCGCCAAGCCTTTTGTCCCAAATGGATTTTTTATAATAAGGGCGCCCCAGGTTAAGAGCCAACTCAAGGCAGATAGGCAGATTGAAAAGAGCCGCATCCGACGAGTTATATGTGCGACCCTGGCTTGCCATCTCCACGCATCCGATAACAGCGTAATCTCTGGCGTGGGCTTTGGTCATGCCGGCGTTTTCAAGAGCTGTAATAACCGCGCTATCGCCAAAAAATGATGGCTTGCCACATCCAAGTTGTAAAACCTTGGTAGCCCTTTCTAT
>CAYSHR010000102.1:0-9458 GCA_964430795.1 uncultured bacterium | reverse complement strand
AATGGCCAGCTCAAAGCGCACATCCCTGCCGTCTGTCCATTTAATCAACTTGTCAACAACTTTGAATATTCTGTCAATTTTTGGATTGTAATATTCCCAGGAATGGGGTTTGCCCGTTAATTCGCGAATTACTTTGTTTGTGCAGAACTTGCAAGGGGTGGAAAGTCCCTGAAATTCTTCATAACAGATTTTTCCGACAATATCTTCGCCAAAGGAATTTTTGACACTGGCATTGGCGTAAAGTATTTCGTATGTCTCAATGTCTGAAATATAGATCACCTCATCAATGCTATCGAAAATCGATAAGAGTTGTTTATGCTCCTGGGCTATTCTTTCTGTTGCCCGCATACGGTCCGTGATATCCCGAAGGCTGAACAGAAGAGCCTCTTTACTGTTGTGGATATATCTGGCGCCGTTTATCTCAACATCTTTATCATCACCGTTCCGTTGAATCACTTTTGTTTCAATGATCCCAAGATCACCCTTGCCGGCTTCATACTCGTCATGGAGTTTGGAAATACAGGATATCTCATCCTTGGGAAAAAACTTTGAGAAGTGGAGCCCCACAATTTTCTCAGCAGGGACGCCAAGAATTTCGCAGAGCCGGTTGCTCGCGAAAACTATGTTGCCCTGTTGTAAAATTGCCATGCCATCACCTGTGGTATCGACCAGGGTCCTGTAACGATCCTCAGAGCTTTTAAGCTCCCGGGTTCTTTTTTCCAGCAGATCTTCCACATGGAGAAGACTTCTCTCTCTTTGGGCTTTTTGGCACAAATCGATAAGATATTGGGGTTCAAAGGGTTTCCGAACATAATCGTGAGCGCCTTTTTGAAGAAATTCCAGAGCCAGTTCGGGATTTGAATCGGAAGTAATCATTACATAGAGAGCCTGAGGCGCCGCCTTTTTGAATTCAACCAGAAGTTCGTCGCCCATAATACCGGGCAGGTGATAATCCAGAATGCAGATGTCCGGCCCATTTTCACGGAACAATTTTCGGGCTTCCCGGGCTTCCTGAGCGGTAATAACATTATAGCCGTTCCGTTCAAAAGGCTTTTTCAGAAAATTTGTTACAGAGGCGTTATCATCAACGATTAATACTTTCTGAATACTCTTGGATTTCTCCCCCCTCAAAAGAGCTTGAATATGGGATCGCAAAACCCCGGCTTCATAGGGCACGGCCAAAAACCCATTGGCGCCCAGGTCGTGGGTTATCTGTTCCGTGTCTTCTCCTCTAAAAGTCGCGGAAATCACCAGGATTGGAACATCATTATAAGCTTTATAATCCTGGGAACGAAGCAGACGGCAGAATCGCCAGCCATCAATGCCGGGCATATGGAGGTCCGTAATGATTACATCCGGAGGGTTTGCCGGAGACATTTCCAAAAACGCCTCTTCAACGCTTTGGAAAGTCGAAACCTTCAGGT
This sequence comes from uncultured bacterium, assembly GCA_964430795.1. GTDB lineage: Bacteria > Lernaellota > Lernaellaia > JACKCT01 > CAYSHR01 > CAYSHR01. The sequence continues at coordinate 8,034 of CAYSHR010000102.1, read as the reverse complement.
TGTCCTTTTCCAGAAGAGCCGCCATCATTTTCAACTGAAAAGGATCATCGTTGACAACAATAACACTTGGTTGTTTAAAGGTGCCCATGAATTGTGTCTCCCCATACTTTTTTTTAACTGTCGCCCTCAATACAAGGGACTTCGAAATGTTTTTTTACTTTTTCTCAATTATTTTTTGACAAGATAAGCCCTGTAATTTTTATTATACATTATTTTTTTATTATTGAAAGCAAGCTGATTGTTTTTATACCAAAAAAATTCCCTCCGACAATTTATTTACAATCAGGAACCCGATAAGCCTCTGTCAGGAAAGGACCGACTGAAGCTTTTCAAATTGCCGGGAAATTTCCTGATAATGCTCAGCCGCCATTTCAATATCGCCGGCCTTGCCTGATTTTTCCACTTCAAAAGCGCTTTTCATCAGAGCCTCGGCGCAGATATTTCCCGCGGCGCCCTTGATTGTATGAGCATGTACTCCGACAGTTGCGCCGTCTTTATTATCAAGAGCATTCTTTAAAGTAAAAATCCGCTTTGGAGTATCCTCAAGAAAGAGGTCGATAATCTGCTGCACAACCTGCGCGTCATTCATCATCTTTTCAAGGAGCGCTTCCCTGTCAAAGATTTCCTTGTCGCAAGGATCTTCAACTTCCTCGGTTTTCAGTTCCCGCTCCTCATGAGTTTCCCGAGCCACCCATTTTTCAAGGGCGGCCATAATGGCGTCGGGCTTTACCGGCTTGGATAAAAAGTCATCCATCCCCGATTCAAGGCATTTTCGCCTGCCGTCCGAGGTGGTGCTGGCGGTCAAGGCGACAATGGGCATGTGACCGCCCTGTTTCTTTTCATTTTCCCTGTTTTTTTCCGTGGCCTTGTAACCTCTCTTTTCCGTCATCATAACGTCCATGAAAACTCATGCGAATGGTCCGCCCTTTTCCACCATCTCAATGGCTTCTTTTCCGGACGCGGCAAGGTCATACTCATGTCCAAGCTTTTTCAACACCCGTTCCATGTAATCAAGATTTTCCTCTGTATCGTCAACAACAAGTATGCGATTTGAGTTTTCGCCCGGCTGCTCACTTTGGAGCGAAAGAGCTCGCTTGATAGCGGCAAGAAGGGCTTTGGGCTCAATCGGTTTTGGCACATAATCATCCATTCCCGCTTTGATGCAGTTTTCCCTGTCCCCCTGCATCGCGTTGGCGGTCATGGCGATAATTGGAATGTCATGATTTTTCACACCTGAGGATTTGTCCCTGATTATCCCGGTAGCCTCATAGCCGTCCATTTCCGGCATCTGGCAGTCCATAAGTACCAAATCGTATGGAATGTTCTCAAGGGCATTAACAGCTTCAAGACCATTGGACACGGCGTCGGCTCGATATCCCAACTTCCCTAATATAGAGGTGGCAACTATCTGGTTGGTGATGTTGTCCTCGGCAAGGAGTATCCGAACAGCCCGCTTCTTCTGTTCAGTGATGGAGTGACGGGTAACAAGGGACTGTTTTTTAGAATCCTCTGCTTTATAATTCTTGTTCAGGACCATTATAAGGGCGTCAAACAATTGGGATTGCTTGATGGGTTTGGTCAGATAAGCGGAAAAACCTATCTCTTTCATTCGGGCGCCATCACCCCGCTTGCCATGAGCAGTAAGCATGACCAATAAGGGCATTTTCGACAAGTCCGAGTCTCGCGTAATCCTCTTTCCAAGGGTTTCGCCATCCATGCCCGGCATCATCATGTCAAGAATCCCCATATCAAAGGGATCATTTTCAGCGTGCCCCTTTTTAAGTTTCAGCAATGCGTCATCGCCATTGTCGGCCTGGTCAACCCTGCATCCCCACGACTTGAGCATCTGCTCCATAATCCGTCTGTTACTCTTGTTGTCATCCACAACCAGGAGCCGCTTGCCTCTAACCTCCTCGGTTATTTCCACAGGCCGCACAGACTCGCCGGCCTGCTTGTCAAGGGCTAAGGTAAACCAGAACTCGGCGCCTTTGCCTTCTTGGCTGTTAATGCCCATTTCTCCACCCATTATCTCCACAAGCTGCTTCGATATCGTCAGCCCAAGACCGGTGCCGCCAAATTTCCGGGTGGTGGTGGAGTCAGCCTGGGTAAATGGCTGAAAAAGAGCCTTCTGCCTGTTTTTTGGAATTCCGATGCCGGTGTCTTTTACAGAAAAGCGAAGGGTCGCCTTTTTTTCATCTTCCTTTTCAACGGCAACGCCAATAGAGACCTCGCCCTGGCTTGTAAATTTAATGGCGTTGCCCGCGAGGTTCATAAGAATCTGGCGCAGTCGGCCCGGATCTCCCTGAAGCAAAGAAGGAGCCAGCGGATCAACATCGTCAATAAACTCCAGACCCTTTTTATGGGCTTTAACCGCCAATAGCCCACTCACGTCCTCCATGGTGGCGCGCAGGTCAAAATCGATGTTCTCAATATCAATCTTGCCCGCCTCGATTTTGGAGAAATCGAGAATGTCGTTGATGATGGTCAACAGGGCTTCACCGCTATTTCGAATGATTTGGGCGAATTCAGCCTGCTCCTTGGAGAGTTCGGTATCGAGCATGAGATTGCTCATGCCAATGATTCCGTTCATGGGCGTGCGTATTTCATGGCTCATATTGGCAAGAAACTCGCTCTTGGCCGCGTTGGCCATCTCAGCCTGAGCAGCCATATGGTTGGCCATGGCGGTCTGATGCTCCAGATGCTCATTCATCGACTCAAGGTCGGCAAGAGCGGAATGGAGTTTTTCCTCACCTCTTTTTCGGTCTGTGATATCCCTTACTGTGGCCTGGAGAACCTGATTGCCATCCAGTTCCATAGCGGTTAAAAGCACTTCCGCGGGAAAATTCTCGCTAGTGTCGTATCGTTTGTGGATCCATTCAAAACGGCGCCGCCCTTCTTTCATGGCGGCCTCTATCTGCCGTCCGGCGGCGGTCATGGAGTTTGTGCCGTCGGGCTGGAATTCCGGAGAGAGGTCCGCCGGATGCCTTTTGCAAAATTCCTTCTCGGATCCCACTCCGAAAATTAACAGGGTTGCCGGATTGCAGGCGAAAAAGCCTTTGTCATCGAGCATCATAATGGCGTCGCCGGTGGATTCATAAAGGGTGCGAAATCTACTCTCGTGCTCCACCAGCCTTGCCTTTTGTCTTCGTATTCCCTGGTCTGTTCGCCTCAGCGTTAAAAAGAGAAATCCGAATATCCAGCAAACCACAACCAGGGCGGTTCCTGCTGTTGTTGCCATCAGGCGGCTCTGAGCCGCTTTTATTTTGGAGATGTCGTTAAGAATAAATAGATCGCCCACTTCAGTGCCGGATACGTCTTTGAGGGAAGCTGTTATAACCCGCCACGGTTTTTTGTCAAATTCTTCCTCCCCAACGACATCGCCGTGTTGATGTCCTGTCTCATGAATAAAATGATCAAAACTGGAAGGAAATTCAGGCAGAGATGAATAGATCAATACCTTTTCCTCATACTTGTTCCACAGGGCTTGCCGACCAAGCATCTTCATGCCGGCTTCCCATTTCTTTCGATCCAGCAAGTTCTTTCTGACAGCCACAGCAAGTTCAACACCCAGTTGAACGCCAATCTCGGCAAGAATATCCTCGATCTCCTTTCCAAGTTCCAGGTAGCCGATAAGGTTCTGCCTGTCAAAGATCGGCATAACTACCCGTAAAGTGAAAGTTCCCAAGGGTCCAAGTTCAATGCCCGAAGCGGTTTTGCCTGTTCGCTGAGCCTCCAGAGTAGTAAACCGATCAATAAGGTCGCCGTGCTTTTCGAGTTTGTGCATTCGTAAAAGATTTACCCGGTCTGCACTGTGAATATAAAAGTGGGTGATTCCATGGGTTCCGCGAATATGGGAAAAGAGAGGTAGATAATTCTCAAAAAGTTTCCGCCGGTTTCCCTCTTTCAGCAATTTGTAAAAACGTTGGTCGTGGACCAGGGCATTCTGAAGGGCGGTCAACATTTCGGTCTGTTCTTCCTGTATTATCTCCATGTAGGATGTCACCGCTTCCATCTTCTTTTGGCTTGATAGATTCAGGTGATTTCGCTGTATGAACATAATTGTCAGGATAAATCCGCAGACCAGTAGAAGCAACCCGATAGCCAGAGGCGCCGGCAACCGTTTATGAACCGATTTGATCTCAATGTTCTCTATAGGAAGACTCGCTCCGGTGCCGCTTTTCTTTCTCTTCATCTTTTTAGAATTTCCTTTGACCTTTGTAGCTATGGATCACAAACTTCCAGCCGTTATCAATAGTAGTACAATCCAAAAAGTAATCGTTCAGTTACAAGGGGGCTTTTCGGAAAAGCGGGAGATCGGGGTACACGATCCATCTTTCCCTAATATTATTGACAATGCCGGCCATTGTTAAGAAATGGGGTCATCTCCCCCGATCTCAAACCCTGCCACCTTGCTCCCTTGTCACTGAACTATTACTCCATAAAAGTGTTTTTTCCGCGTTTAAAGCCTCAAAAGAAATCAAACCTATCTATTTGTCTGATATCGGAGGAAAAATGGGAAAAGTTGATTAAAATTTTCCATGTTTGACCTTTTTGGAAACCTGGCTTTTAATGGTACATATCAAGTATATCTTCTTTCTATTTCACTCTGGTCACTCCCAATTCGTAATTTGTCGTCAGGATGCTAAAGTCTTTTGATAAAATGCCGATTTTTTCTATATGTTCATTTTTTTCCGTGGGCGCGGACGTGGCATGCCATGCCCCTATCGGCAATTACGGCCAAAGAAAACGACGACGGGTGGCCTGGGCCAAGCCTCAGCTTGCCTACGTTTCTAACGGGAGGTACACCGGGCACGGCATACCGTGTACCTACTATGAATGGGAAGTGACATTGGATGATAGTTTATATTTCCTTTTACCAGGGAACTAAAAAAAAGAAAAGTAAACAGTGGCAAGTATCAGGAGGACTTTGAAAATGAGCAACATTTCCAACCGTATTCTTGTTGTGGATGATGATCTTGAAACTCTGGATATATTGAAGCGCGTCCTTGTAGAAGGAGGATACGAGGTGGAGGTTGAGGATCAACCTCGAAAAGCCCTGGAAAAACTTCTTTCCAATCAATATTCAGTGGTTCTGTCCGACATCATGATGCCCGATATTGACGGTCACGATCTAGTCAAGGAAATCCTGAAAATGTCCAAGGGCGTTCAGGTCATCCTGATGACCGCATACTCCTCCATAGATAAAGTCCTCGACGCCTATGAATTGGGCGCGTCCGATTATCTTCTAAAACCCTTGGACTTTGACGAAGTTCTGCGGGTGGTAAAAAGGGGTAATCGGCGGTATGACCGCTGGTTCCTGGCCATACAGAAAACTCTGACAAAGGAAGTGGCGGAAATTCAATAGGGAGGAAGCTATGGACCTGACGGATTTATATTCACCTGAGGAATTGGATGAAAAGAGAGAGTCCTTTTTAAGCCGGGTGCTTGGTTTCTATAAAGAGATATCAGATACTACTGAATGCGCGGAAATTATCAGTCACAAATTACATGGAACCGGCGGAAACCTGGGACTGAAATCCTTATCGGAAAAAGGCGCCGGGCTGCAACGTTATCTCCATGAGAATGGAGAACTGAATCGGGTTCGAGAAAAGCTGGACGCCCTGAAAGTGGAAATAGAGCAACACCTGAAAAAAATTAAAGGAGATTCTACAAATGAGTCATGAACCCGACGCTTCGGGAATCGGCATTCTCCTAGTTGACGATGATCCGGAAATGCTCGATATGATGGACCGCCTCTGTAAAAGCATCGGCCTGAAATGCGACCTTGCCAATGATGGTGAGGAAGCCCTTGATAAAATCCGTAAAGGCAATTATCTGATTGTCGTATCGGACATCAAGATGCCGAAAATGAACGGCCTGGATCTTTTGAAAAAGATAAAGAAACTCAGTCCCCCCACCCGGGTAATCATGGTTACCGGATATGTGACTCAGCAGAATATCCTGACTGCCATGAATCGAGGCGCCGATTGCTGCGTGGTCAAACCTTTTGAAAACAAGGATGGGTTTCTCAGTGCTGTGACCCGGGCCTTGGAAATGATCCAGGAGTGGCGCGCCATTTTGATGAGGTTAAAGAGAATGGGAAAGGCGTCGTAAATGGGTGAGGATTTCAATCTTGATCCTGAGATATTTCATGATTTCGTCTCCGCTACAGAGGAATCACTTGAAGGATTGGATGAATTGTTCATTGAATTGGAAAATGATCCGGGAAATTTTGCTGTTGTTCAGGAGATTTTTCGCCCGGTTCATTCCATAAAGGGCAACGCCGCTTTTTTCAACCTTGGACATATGAAGACCCTTGCCCATGATCTTGAAAACCTCATTGACAAAATTCGCAAAGAGACCCTCCTTGCCGACAAAGAGGTCATAAACACCATACTCGCCGGCACAGACATGCTTTCCCAAATGCTTGCCCGGGTCAAAAATGGCGAGCCTGAACTGACCGACCAGCAAAGTTACGACGACCTAATAAAGGGCATCGAGGAAGTGGGAACCGCTTTTGATCCCCTGGTTGAATATTCCAGGTTCGTTGAAAAGACAATAGCCTTTGCCCAGTTCGCCAATGAATATCTGGTGGGGCAGGATACTTCAGAGGAAAGCCTGTCCAAATCCATGGAATTTGAGAGCTTTTGTCAGGAGACATATAAAAATCTTCTCTCCTTCACAAATCCCAATGAGACCGCCCAATCCATATCAGAGAATACAACGTTGGAGATTGATGGAGTGCCCATTAATGAGGAACTCCTCTTTCTGTCACAAATTCTTGAGAATGGCTGGGAAAAAGAACCTTCGGAAGAAGAATCGGAGCATTTGAAAACCACCCTCGTGTCCATGGTCGAAAAGCTGGGAGATAACCACAAGGAGATAACAGAGCAGATGCTCTCGGATTATTCCACCTTCGCTGATTCTCCCTTGGGTCTTGATGAAGCTCTTCGACAAAGTTTGAAAGGCAAATTTGACGAACTCCTGCCCTTTGCCAACGAACAGGAGGGCGCTAAAGGCAATGACTCCTCAGAAAATAACCAGGAGGAAAATTCTAAAACCAACAAAGCTATATTTGGCGTCAAAAAGAAAAGTCATGACAAAGCCATAAGTCAGAAAACCATGCGCATTGACCAGAACAAGATCGACCAGTTTATGAAGTTCGTCAGCGAACTGGTTATTTTGAGCGAGACATTCAAGCATGTGCGCACCGAAATATCTCCCATGCTCGCCAGTGCCGAATTGAGGCAGCGCCTCGCGGCCACAGTAGATCAGTTTCAGAGCTTATCCACCGACTTGCAAGAGGCTATCCTGTCTGTTCGAATGATTGCCGCCCATCAATTGACACAGAAATTCCCTCGCATGGTCCGTGATCTGGCTTCAAATCTTGGTAAAGAAGCGAAGGTGAGTATTTCCGGTCATGACATCGATCTTGATAAAAGCCTGATTGACGCTCTGGACTCGCCCATGACCCACCTGCTCCGAAATTGTCTGGATCACGGTATTGAGGAACCTGAGAAAAGACGGGATGAGGGGAAGGATGGGGTCGGTGATATCCATATTGACATTTCGAAAAAGAACGATTTTGTCACCATTCGCGTTTCCGATGACGGCGCCGGCATCAATCCCGACGCTCTGAGGAAAAAAGCGGTGGACGCCAACTGGATGAACGCCGAGGAGGCAAAACAGTTGACCTCCGAACAGGCCCAGGCCCTGATCTTCAGGTCCGGATTTTCAACAGCCAAAAAAGTAAGCGACGTTTCAGGCCGTGGCGTCGGCATGGATGTGGTGCGGTCGGAAATCGAAAATCTCGGCGGTCGGATTGAGCTGGAAAGCGCTGTTGGTAAAGGAACAAAACTAAGCCTAGTAATTCCCGTAAACATTACCACTGTGGTTTCGAGGGTGATGGTGGCCAAAGTCGGCGACCAGATTGTTTCAGTCCCTGAAGAGCAGATTTTGGAAGTCGTTTCCATCGAAAACGAGCAATACCACGCCCATGGAAAATCGGAAGTGGTTCACATTCGCGATAAGGTC